>LFJI01000074.1 GCA_001235855.1 Candidatus Burkholderia brachyanthoides | reverse complement strand
AGTCGATGCCACGTAACGTGGGGCATACGGACACGAGCGTGCGTGTCGCACCGATCGAGAGCACAATGGTCGCCACGCTCGGCCGCACCACCACCATGACGATGGTGAACAGCAGCGTGGGCATGATCTGGAAGAACTCGGTGAGACGCATCAGCGCTTCATCGACGAAGCCGCCGTAGAAGCCCGCGACCGCGAGTGCCGCGAGCACGCCCGCCGCGAGGCCGATTTCGAGCGACACGCGCGTGCCATAGGCGATGCCGCTCAGGATGTCGCGGCCCATCATGTCGGTGCCGAGCGGAAAGCCCGCATCGGCAACGGGCCATACGAAGGGCATGCCGACCATGTTCATCGGATCGTAGGAAGTGAGATGCGGCGCGCCGAGCGCGATGCCGAGCACCGCGAGAAAAAGCACCACCGCGCCCGCGACGAGACTGGGTGCCTCGCGCGCTCCGCACGCAGCCCGCGATGCGCCGCCCAAACGCGCCCGGCGCGAGACCTGGCGAAGCGGGGCGGCTCATCGTTCCACCTCGATACGCGGATCGAACCAGCCATACGCGAGGTCAGCCAGCAGATTGACGGCTAGCACCGCAACGAACTGACGAACAGAATGCCGAGCAGCAGATTGAGATCGCGCGACGACACCGCATCGAGCGCGAGTTGCCCGAGACCGGGCCAGCTGAACACGGTTTCGATCGCGACCGACCCGCTCAGCAGCGTGCCGAATTGCAGCACGCTCATCGTAACGATGGGTAGCAGCGCGTTCGGCACCACATGCGAGAGCACGGTGCGCAAGCGCGACACACCATTGGGCCGCGCCGTGCGCACGAAATCGAGTCCGGCCACTTCGAGCACGGACGCGCGTAGATCGCGAAATAAATAGTAGGCGGCGAGGCAGAACACCGGCATGACCATATGCGCGGCGACATCGCGTATATGGCCCCAGCCATGCGCGTTGACGCCGAGCGTCGAGATCACGGAGACCGCCACATCCACCACGCGCCAGCGTGAAACGGCCGCCAGCGTGCCCGCCGCGCAGCCGATCACGAGCGCGCTCACCAGCAGCAACGCGGTCGCGGGCAGGCGTTCGAGAATCAGAGCACGACCGACTCGTTATAGCGGAACGACCAGCCGAGATCGAGATGCGCGAGGCGCTTCAGATAGGCTGCGAACTGGATCGCAAGCGGCTGGTCGGTGCCGAACTGGCGGCGCAGTTCGGCCATGTATTCGGGCGTCGCGGCGCCCGCCTCGCCGGCGATCACATCGGCGAGATCGCCGGGCGCGAAACGCAGCCAGAAGAAGTTGGTTACCGCGATCACGACGACCAGCGGCTGCGCCTCATCATGCGCCGCAGCGAATACGGCCAGGGCTTGCGCGACGTGGCCTTCATGATGCCGCCGCCGCGTCGAGTTCCACGTTGCCGAGCGATGCATACACGCCGATCGGCGTCGTATTGACGTCGTGCAGGCGGCGCGAATAGATGCAGAAGAACTTGAGTTCCACGAGATTGATCGACGGCACGTCACGCTGCGCCAGCACCTGCAACTAGTGTATCGCCTGCGTGCGGCGTTGCGGGTCCTGCTCGGTCTGGATCAATTCGATCACCGCGTCCATCTCCGGTGACGCATAACCGGAACCGTTGCTCCACGCCGCGCCCGCAATGATGTTTTTCGACCAGAAGCGCCGGATCATGCCGATCTGCGGGTCGGCGAACGCGGCATAGAACGCGCTCATGGTGTCGAAGTCGTGTTCGGTGAACATCTTGCGCAGATAGGTCGGCAGGTCGTAGTTGACGAGCGTGACTTCCACGCCGATGCGCTTCAACTGCTGCTGGATGAATATGCCCGCGCGCTGATAGTCCTCGCCGTAGGTATGGTTCAAATGATTGAAACGCAGCCGTACGCCGCTCGCATCGCGATGCAGGCCCGCTTCGTCGAGCAAGGCTTCTGCGCGTGCGGGATCGTAGGCGTATTGCGGCGTATCCGCGGTTCTTCTGGTAGCTCGGCACCGGGCCTGTCGCGGGCGTCGCGAAACCTTAGAACACGGCCTGTGCGAGTTGCTTCGTGTTGATGGCATGCGCGATGGCTCGACGCACGCGCATGTCCTGAAAGCGCTTTTGCCGCAGGTTGAAGTCCATGAAAAACATCGGCGCGTTGAAGCGCTAGCCCTTCGAGTCGACCACGAGATTCGGGTTCTGCTCGAGCCGCCGCGCCTCGATCAGCGAGACCGGCGTGTATTGCACGGTGCCGTTTTGCAGCGCGACGTTGCGCGCTCGCATCGGGAATGATGCGGAAAATCAGTTCGTCGACGCGCGGCTTGCCGTGATCGCAGTAGTTCAGGTTCTTGACCAGCCGGACGAAGTTGCCGCGATTCCACTCCTTGAACACGAACGCGCCGGTGCCGACGGGCTTCGCGTTATAGGGGTTCGTCAGCGGGTCGGTGCCTGCATACAGATGTTTGGGGAAGGTGAATGCAGATGTTGTATCGAGATAGGCCCAGATGACCGGTGACGGCTGCGCGAGCCGGAATACGGCGGTGTGCGCGTCGGAGGTATCGACGGCGGTGATCTGCGTGAAGGTGGGGCGCGCGATCGGATGCACTTTTTTGGACACTTCCATGATCCAGTACTGCACGTCCGCCGAGGTGAACGGCGTGCCGTCGTGCCACTTCACGTCGTCGCGCAGATTGAAGGTGATGATGGTGCGGCGGTCCGCCGATTCGCTCCACGACTTCGCGAGCTGCGGCACGGGCTTGAAGTTCTCGTCGTAGGTAATGAGGCCGTCGAAGAGGTTGCTCGACACGACATTGGTCGGATTCGCGGGCGTCGAGCCTGCCGCGGAGCCCGGCCGGTTCGGGCAGCGTGTTGGCGACCAGCACGGTGGCGCCGGCGGCGGCCCGCGCGGTATTTTGTGTGACGGGTGCGAAATCGGCGAGCAGGCCGGCGCCTGCAAAAACGCTACTTTTGACGAGAATTCTCTACGGGTTGGCATGAGTGGGGGATGAGGTGTTGCAGCCGGAAAGGGCTCCGGCTTTTGGAACTGAGCATGCTAGAGTGCACAGCGCGGCATCGGAACATATTAAATGTGGGAAAGCCATGAACGGCGCGGTGGAATGCTTCCCACGTTCGCATCGAAGAAGTAATGGCGTTTCGTTGGTTTGAGCGTACGCGACGCGACGTAAGAATCGCGGAACGAGGCGTGGCCATCCGCGCCTTTCTCTTACTTCCGACATCCGATCCTATGAAGGCGTCTTTTTCGCATCGCCGTCCGCGTGCTGCCGGTTCAAAGATTATTGCGCGTGCGCGGCTGTCACGCCTGCGCTGCTTGCCGGTTGCAAGCCCACGCTGGAGCAGGCCCAGGTCTCGTCGAGCGCGAATGCGCAGCCGGGCCGTCAGGAAATCACCTACTTCAAGTATCCCGACAATCCCGCGTTCGATCTCGTTTATCTCGCCGACAAGCTCGGCTATTTCGAGGGCATCGGCACGCGTCCGAAGTACGTCGGCAAAATTTCCACGCCGCAGATCATTCCGCTCGTCGGCACCGGCGAAATTGACTTCGGCACGCGCATGGTGCCGCTCGTGATCTCGGCGATCGCCAGCGGCACGGATATCAAGGTGGTGTCGGCGGGAGGCGAAACGCTTCAGGACGCGCCGCATATGAAGTACTTCACGCGCAAGGACTCCGGCATTCACGGCCCGAAGGACTTCGAAGGCAAGACGGTGGCGTTCAACAGCTTCGGCGCGTGCGCGGAGTTCGTCACGAAGAAATACCTCTCGCAGCACGGCGTGGATGTGTCGAAAGTGAACTGGCTCGTGGTGCCGGACAACCAATCGCAGCAGGCGCTGGCCACGAAGAACGTGGATATCGCGATCATCCATCCGCCGTTCTCCGATTCCGCCGAAGCCGACCCGCAACTGCACAAGCTCTGGAGCGACTGGGACGAGGATCGCGGTCTCGGCGGCATGGCGCCGTATAGCGTGAACGGCGCGTTTGCGCGGGCGCATCCGCAGGCGGTGAAGGACTTCGTCGCGGCCATCGCGCGGGCGGGCAACTGGGTCAACGCGCATCCGGACGAGGCGCGCAAGCTTACGGCGGAGCGGCTCGGTATCGACGAAAAGCTGGTCAAGCGTTATGCGTACGTGAAGGACCTCGTGGTGACCGAGCCGCCGATCCAGTATTACATCGACATCCTCGAATAGGCGGGCAATATTCCGAATGGCAAGGTCGCCGTCAAGGACGTGTACACCAACGAGTTCAATCCGTACGCAAAGCAAGCGACAGCGGGCACCATACGGTGCTGGACGGCTTCGATCTGAGCGTGCGCGAAGGCGAATTCCTCGCGCTGCTCGGACCGAGCGGATGCAGCAAGTCCACCTTTCTGAATGTGCTCGCAGGCCTCGCGCCGCAGACTTCGGGCGAGCTTGCCGTGGATGGCGAAGCGGTAAGCGCGGCGCGTCGCAAGCTCGGCTTCGTGTTTCAGGGCTATGCGCTATTTCCGTGGCGCACGGTGCGCAAGAACGTCGAGACGGGGCTGGAGATTCGCGGCGTCAAGCGCGCGCAACGACGCAGCGAGGCGGAGCGCTTTCTGCGTCTGGTCGGACTGCTCGAGTTCGCGGATTACTATCCGCATCAGCTATCCGGCGGCATGCGGCAGCGTGTGGCGATTGCGCGCGTGTTTGCCTACGGCCCCGAAATTCTGCTGATGGACGAACCCTTCGGCGCGCTCGATGCACAAACGCGCGAAACGCTGCAACAGGAACTGCTCGGCATCTGGGAGCAGAGCGCGAAGACGGTGGTGTTCGTCACGCACAGCATCGACGAAGCGATCTTTCTGGCCGATCGCGTGGCGATCATGGGACGCAGGCCGGGACGCGTGAAGGATATACTCGACGTCGATCTGCCGCGTCCGCGTGATGCATCGATACGGCATAGCCCGGCATTCGTCGCGTTGCGTCAGCGTGCATGGGCGAGCCTGAAGCGTGAACTCGCGCACGAGCCAAGCGCGCTTTCATTGACGGAGGCATGAGGTGGCGAAGCAACAGAGTGTCGTGTCTATCTTCATCGGTGCGGGTGCGCGAAGTGCGCGCGCCGGCGTACGTCAGCGGCGCGCCAGTCTCGCGGCGGCGTTCGAGCGCTCCATCGCGCTGATCGTGTTCGCGCTGCTGTGGGAACTGCTGCCGCGGCTCGGGATCGTGAGTCCGACGTATCTGAGTCTGCCCTCGCAGGTGGGGGTGGCCACCGTGCATCTGATCGATAGCGGCGAAGTGTGGAAGCATCTCGGCGCGAGCGCCTGGCGCTCCATCAGCGGTCTGCTGCTTCGCGCTCGGCTGGTTCAGGCGCGCCGAACGCATCGGCGATCCGCTTCTATCAACTGCTGCGGCAAGTGTCGGCGTTCGCGCTGTTTCCGGTGTTCATGCTGTTTCTGGGCATCGGCAAGTCGTCGAAGATCGCCATCATCGTGTGGGCCGCGTTCTGGCCGGTGCTGCTCAATACCATTTCGGGCGTGAAGCAGGTCGAGCGCGTGTTCATCGATTGCGCGCGCACCATGGGCGCCACGCAAGGCTTCATCTTCGCGAAGGTCGTGCTGCCCGCCGCGCTGCCGGAAATACTTACCGGCGTCCGGCTCGCGGGCGCGTACAGCATCACCGTGCTGGTCGCGGCGGAAATGATCGGCGTGCGCTCGGGCCTGGGCTTCTATACGCGCAACTCGCAGGAGACCCTCCAGAGATTCCCGATATGTATGCGGCATTGTGCTGCTCGCGCTGTTCGGCTTGCTCATCAACAAGAGTTTGTCGATGCTCGAGCGATGCCTGTTGCGCTGGCGCGTGGGGCTTGCGCAGAATGGCTAGAGGCGGTGTCGTCACGGCACATGCCGGTGAATGGCGGGCGGCGTGTGTCGTGGCCGCATGGGTGTGCCTGAGTCTTTTCGCATATGGCCGCCTGCGCAAGCGGGCGGCCATATGCGCAGGCGGCGGCGCGCGGCGTGCTGGTCGTGGCCGTGCCGCCGCGGCCCGCGCCTACGCTCACGGTCGGCAAGGTGGATCGATCGGTGCATGCGCCGGATGGTTACGCCGCCGCGCTCGCCGAAGACCTCGGGCGACGCGCGGGGCTTCCGGTCCGGCTGATGCTCGCGGATGACCAGGCCGCACGCACCGCCATCATGACGGGCGATGCCGACGTCGCGATTGCCGGCTTGCCGTTCGCAACGGATGCATCGATCGCTTTCGCGCCCACCGCCTACACGTCCGGGCGCGGCATGGCGCTGGTGCTGCGGCACGGTAACGTTCAGGAATGGCGCGATCTCGCGGGCCGTTCGATATGCGCATCGCGAGGCAACCCGTATGCCGTTCGACCGTCCGCTCGATGCGCTGCTCGCGTTTCAGGCAGGCGATTACGCTGCGCTGATCGACGACGAATATGTGATCCGCAAGCTGCTCAGGCAGCCTGACTGGTCGTACTACCGGAGTCTGCCGGGGTTCGTCGCCGCGCAACCGGCATATGTCGCGTCGGTGGGCGGCGATGCGGCGAGCGTGGCGTTCGTCGAACGCGTCGTGCAGGGATGGCGGCGGCAGCGCTGGCTATCGAGCGTACGCGAAGACGAGGCGACCCGGCTCGCCTTCGAGATGTTCAACGCGCAGAACGATCTGTACTGTCACTGACGCCGCCGGATGCTCGCGCTTATGCGTCGCGCGATGGTGAAGGCGTCGGCGTGCTGAAGCGCTCGTCATGGCCGTCGCCGTTCAGATAGAACGCGCCGATGGCCGCTTCCCGCAGATTCGCCGGATTATGCGTATGCGATGCCAGCACGCACGCGTTGCGCCAGTAGCGGTCAAAGCGGCGCGTCTCGCTGGTCGCCGACGCACCGCCGCCAACTTCGACTTCGACTTCGAACAGCAGCGTGGTGGCTTCCAGCGTCTGCTCGATGACGATCTGCTGCGCCTGAAAGGCCTGGATGTCGAGACAGATATACGCATCGGTGTCGGCGGTGCCGAGCGCGTGGGCGCTGGCGATCGCATCGAGTGAGGCAGCGAGCGCGGCGACGATGCTCTGCGTCGAATACGCGAGACTCGCCAGCAGCCCGATCACGTGCTGCACGAGCGGGTTGTCGCACGGGCTCGACTGTCCCGGCACGCCGAAGGTGCGCGTATGCTCGCGCGCGAAACGTGTGGCGTCGCGTAGCGCCGTGCGCGTGATGCCCGACAGATTCGCCAGATGCACTAGCTGGAAGTACGGCGTGAGAAACGCATCGCGGCGCGGCTTGCTCGCGTCGAAGCGCTTGTACAGCTGCGCGGCCGGCACGCGCGCATCGCGAAAGCGCGTGGTGCCGCTGGCCGAAACCGTCCCAGTCGTCGATGCGTTCGAGGCCCGGCGTTTCGCCGTGGATCAGCACGTGCACGTCGCTCACGCCATCGTTCGCCGACGCATCGACCTAGTTAGTAGCATAGAGCTAGCATAGAGCGACCCGTACTGTAGTACTTCTCGCCGTTGAGCACCAGTTCGTCGCCGTCGCGCGTGACGGTGAGCGTGTTGCGCGTCTGTCCGGTACGCTCCGACACCGCGCCGTCGACGATCTCGCCGCGCACCACGCGCGCGAACCAGTGCTCGCGATGCGCTTCGTCGCGGCTCTCGATCAGCGCCTCGACGAATCCGCCATGCACGCGCAAGATTTGCGGCAGGTTGGAATCGGCTTCGCCCAGCCAGTTGACCTCATCGAAGGCGAGGATGCGGCCTTGCTCGCGTTGGACCGCACGTTCGGCGATGCGGTCCAATACGGGCTGGAAACGGTGGATGAGCGCGTCGGCGCCGAACAGCAGCGCGGCATCGGCGATATCGTCGGGGGCGTGGGGATGAGCGTGTGTGGTCGTGACGGATTCGGAATGAAACCCGCACGGTAGGCACTCAACGCGCACGACGCAACCAAGTAATCGTGCGATGCATACGACGCCGCATCACGCTGCTTAAAGCGTCACCTGGCATATGCATCTGCAAAATGCTTGTTGGCGCGGCTCTTCGTGCGGGACCAACAATCGGCGATCAGTCGATATTTTGGGGTCTCCGTCATGAGCGGCCATGCGCCACGTCAGTTGCATCTGAACATCAACGCACTGCATTCCGGTTTCGTGCCGTTCGCATGGCGGCTGGCCGATGCCAATCCCGGCGCGTTCATCAACATAGGTCATTACGTGCGTGTCGCGCAGATCGCCGAGCGCGCTTGTTTCGATGCGATCTTTTTCGCCGACAACGGCCGCGATCATCGATCAGATCGACTTCCGGCCGATCACCGCGCTCGAATCCACGCTGCTGCTCGCGAGCGTCGCCGCCGCCACGACGCATCTCGGGCTGATCGCGACCGCATCGACCAGTTATAACGAGCCGTACAACATCGCGCGGCGCTTCGCGACGCTCGATCTCATCAGCGGCGGACGCGCGGGCTGGAATGTCGTGACGACGGCGGACTTGCCGTCGGCGCACAACTTCGGGCTCGACACGGTGCCGGATCATGCCGGGCGCTATGCGCGCGCCGATGAGTTCGCCGCGCTCGTCAAGACGCTGTGGAACAGTTGGGAAGACAGCGCGTTCATCGGCGACAAGGCGACGGGCCGCTTCGTCGATATGGATCGCGTGCATGCCGCCGCGCATCGCGGACGCCACTTCGCAGTGCAGGGCGCGCTCAATCTGCCGCGTTCGGCGCAGGGGCATCCGGTGCTGGTGCAGGCCGGTGCATCCGGCGACGGGCGCGAACTCGCCGCGCGCCATGCGGAAGCGGTGTTCTCGGCGTCGCAGTCGTTCGAGGAGTCGCGCGCGTATCGTGCCGAGCGTCATGGCCGTGGGCCGAATGCGGTGAAAGTGCTCGCGGGACTGACCATGGTCATCGCCGATACCGAAGCCGAGGCACTGCGCCGCCGCGATGCGCTCATCGATCTGATTCCGTGGCACTACAGCGTGAACCGTCTGGCAGGCGTGCTGGGCGTGCCCGCGGAATCCCTCGCGCCCGACACGCGTTTGCCGGACGATCTGCCGCTGCCCAACAACGGCAATGGCAACCACACCTTCTTTCACGCGACGCTCGCGCAGGCGCGCACGCACGGCTACACGGTGTGGTAACTGGTGCGAGCGCTGGCGGGCGGAACGGGGCATCGCGTGGTCGTAGGACGCTGGAGCAGGTCGCGGCCGACATCGCGCACTTGGTTCGAGCACAGCGCGGCGGACAGCTTCAATCTGATGCCCGATGCCTTGCCGAGTGGCCTGTATGCGGCGAATCTGATCATCGAGAACAAGGCGTCGCCGCTGGGGTCGTTATTCACGTTCGATGCGCTCGATTATTTCTTCGAGGCCGATCACGCGATCGCGTATGCGTCGCGCTGGGCGCGGTTGTGGATCGATCAGCGCGGAACGCGTTGAAGCGCGATTCGAGAGGGAAATCAAACCATGACGCTATTTTTGAATCTCTTGTGCTTAAGCTCAGGTTAGAGCGTGCGCGTGTGACGACCGTTGCGCTTTGTACAGTGCGACGATCGATACCACGCATCTCGTGTTGTTCGCGCAGGCGGGTATTTCAGCATGGGCTATCCGTTGGACATCCTTCAGCCGGCGCTCGACACATCGTCTGACAATGCGTCGAGCCCGGTCGCACGCCGGGCCACGCACGCTCAGCGCGTGAAATAATCCGGCATGCGGAACCCGTCATACGCCCGGTTTCCAGCGATAGCCTGACGAAACGCATCGGAGCGATAGGCGGCGACGATATCTTCCGTCGCCTGCGCATGTTGCTTCGCGGCCTTCACCACCACCTGATTCACATATGGTGACGTCATCTCTTCCAGCGCGAGCGCGGTCGAAAGAGAATGTCCGCTCGACACCGCAAAGTTGCCCTGAATCGCCGCGAAATCCACGTCCTCGAGCGCGCGCAGCGTCTGTGCCGATTCGAGCAGCACGAGCTTGATACCCCCGGATTGGCGATCACGTCGCGCTCGGTGACATCGACGGGATTGGGGTTCGGACGAATGCGAATCCAGCCGATGCGTTACAGGATCTTGAGCGCTCGTTCCAGATCGACTGGATCATTCGGCACCGCGACGGTCGCGCCTTTCTTCACGTCCGACAGCGCATGGTGTTTGGTCGAGAACAGGCCCTCGGCGGCGTGGGCACCTGCACCACGCCCACCAGATCGGTGCCGTTGCGATCGTTGTAGGACTTCAGATACACGCTGTGCTTGCATCACGTCGGCGGCGATCTCGCCGCGCTGTACACCGCCTAATTCGCTTCCAGCCCCGTGCTGAATTCGACATAGCGCACGGCGTAGCCTTTTTTCACGAGTTGCGGTTCCACGCCCTGACGAAACTCATCCGCGTAAGCCCCCCCCCGGGCACGAAGCCCACGCGCAGGACATGCGCGTCGTCGGCGGCAAGCGCGGGTGCGGAAGCGGCGAACGTCAAAGCGATGAGAGATGCAGAGAATAGTGTGTGCATGATTCGAAAGAGGGAACGTAAGAGACCAGTTCAGAATCCCCATGAGGGAGTTATTTACTTCTTTGGCGATTTGCTAACCTTGGGCACCTGAACAATAGAAACCCAA
>LFJI01000073.1 GCA_001235855.1 Candidatus Burkholderia brachyanthoides | reverse complement strand
AACAGATGTCCATATTGCTGTGCTACCTCAAATGTTTTGTGACACAGTAGTACTACTGAGTATCGATCCACCGACGGTGCATTATCCGTTCACGCGCAGCAAGATCGAGCGTTTGTTTCGGGAGATCGATGTCGCGCGAATGCTGGAGGCACGCGGCTACCGCGTCACGTTCACGGCAGAGTAGGGCTCTCGCGATCCGCCGAAGGTCCGATAGCGTCCGCCGGTCACATCCAGCAGCGCGCCGGTCACATACGACGACGCATCCGACAGCAGCCACACGATCGATTAACCGACCTCGTCGGCCTTGCCCGGGCGGCCAATGGGCGTGGTCGCGCCCATCACCTGCGCGCGGTCCGGCTTGCCGCCGCTCGCGTGAATGTCCGTCTCGATGAGGCCGGGCCGGATCGCATTTCGACGTACTCGCCCGGACCGCCGAGGCGCGCCGCCGCCTCGCGCGCAGATACGCGCCGAGCACGTTGACGTCGAAGACGCGCTTCATGCGTGCGATGTCCATGTCCGCGAGCGACGACCCCGGCGCGACGATATCCGCGTTGTCACCATGCCGTCGAGCTTGCCGAAGGCCTGCTCGGTGGCGTCGAACATGGCGATGATCGCGGCTTCGTCGCTGACGTCGCCTTGGATCGCGATTGCCTCGCCGCCGGAGGCTTTCACGGCGGCGACGGTTGCCGTGGCGGCATCGGCGTTCAAAGCGTAGTTCACACCAACGCACCAGCCGCGCGAGCACTGCGGTCGAGCGGCCGACACCACGGCTGCCGCCGGTAATCAGGATAACTTTGGATATCGAACGATCTTCCTCCGTGAGCGTAAGGTCAGACGGCGTCGCGCTTTTCCGTCCACTTGTCGTGCGCAGGCGGCGTGTAGGCCGCCTGCTTGGCGAGCATCTCGGCCGGTTGCGCCGCTACCTGGACGATGTCGAGATACGGCGCGCGCATGAGTCCTTCCTCGACGGTATGACGCAGCATCGCCATCAGTGGCGTGTAGTAGCCGTTCACGTCGAGCAGGCCGACGGGCTTCTGGTGATAGCCTAGTTGCGCCCACGTATAGACCTCGAAAAACTCCTCGAACGTGCCGCCGCCGGGCATCGCGACGAAGGCATCGGCAAGATCGGCCATTTTCTTGCGCTTGTGCATGTCGGGCACGACGATCAGTTCGGTCAGGTCCGTATGGACGACTTCCTTCGCGAGCAGCAATTCGGGGATCACGCCGATCGCGCGTCCGCCCGCGGCGAGCACTTCATCGGCGATCAGGCCCATCAGGCCGACGCGCCCGCCGCCATAGACGAGCGAGAGACCGTTCTCGACCAACTCGCGGCCGAAGGCCTTGGCTGCTTCGGCATAGACGGGGCGGGCTCCTGTGGCGGAGCCGCAATATACACATACTGCTTTCATTACCGGGAATCCTTCGGAGTAGCGTTCTTCGATGCAGCCGGCGGCGCGTCCTCGCGCTGAGGGAGGAAATCCGCGAACTGGCGCTTCGGTAGCTTACCGGAGACGAGGTCGTCGAACATCTGACGCGTGTCCGCGCAGATACGGCGCCATGATCGAGATGATATTCAGGCTTGCCTGATGAAGCTCCGAGCGGATCGCTTCCTGATCGTTGTATTTGTATTTGCGCGGATTCATCACGTACTGGTAGGACAGCCAGTAGGTGGCGAGCAGTCCCATGTTGATTGCAATGACATCGATTTCCTCGGGCGTTGAGACCATTTCCTCATCGGCCACGAGCGCCTCGCACAGTTGATGCGCAAAGCGCACCCAAAGCGCACCTTGTGCGTGATGATCTGCTTGAAGTGCATCTCGAGCGTGCGGTTGCGCGCCAGCAGATCGTTCAGATCGCGATAGAGAAAACGGTACGTCCACAGAAAATCCGCTATGTACTGCAGATACAACCACATCTAGTCGATGGTCGGGCGATCGTCGTCGTGGTGACGTTCGGCTCGCCGATATGGTTGAACAACTTCAGCGACAGTTCGAGTATCCGTTCGCGGGTGCGGCGGGGTGGTTTGGCTTCCATGCCGTCCGACCTTGGCATCCGGCAGCGCTTGCTCGTCTTCAGCATTCGCGCGGCTGCGTCCGTGGCTATTTTTGAGAATGTCGGACGATTATAAACCGGTCGTTCGGCATAATGGACGAGGCTCGCAGGCGAACCTTCGTCTTTATAAGATATGCTGAAGCCACGCGGAAGTAAGCGGCTACAGCCATATGGTGTATCAGCGCCCACGTCACGACGCACACGCCGAGCGCGACCATCACGGCCGCGCTGCCGAAGTCCTTGGCGCGTTTGGAGAGATCGTGACGTTCGAGCGAGATGCGGTCGATAGCCGCCTCGACACTCGAATTGAGCAACTCGACGATCAGCACCAGCAGCACCGATGCGATCAGCGCGACTCGTTCCACCGGCGCGGCCGGCACGAACACGCTGCACGGAAGCAGAATGGCGGCGAGCGTCAATTCCTGACGAAACGCGCTTTCCTCGCGTATCGCGCCGCGAAAGCCGTTGAGCGAATTCTTCATCGCGTGCCAGGCGCGCGTGAAGCCGCGATTGCCCTTGTACGGATTTGAAAGGCAGATCGTCCGGTCTCAAAGGCTCGCGTTGCGGCGGGGAGGCGTCGTTCACGTCGTCGATATCGTCGTCGAACGGATCGGTCGGGCACGGCTGGGGGTGCGGTGCGTCCCGCCGCCGCGCGCGTGTTCGATTCCGCCCGTTCCTGCGCCAGCGCGCGTCGCGTCATGCGGCCGCCCGGTCGGTGCTCGCGCCGCCGCGCGGGCCGAATTTGCACAGATGCGAGGCGAACTGCTCCGACGCCGCGCGCCACGAGAAGCGTCGGCCCACGCGCGGGCATCGGCGCGTTCGATTCTCAGCGCGTTCAGGCACGCTTCGCACAGATCGTGGTTCATCGCGCCGGGGCGGCCGTCGGTGCCGAGCACGTCGATCGGACCCGTGACCGGATACGCCGCGACCGGCGTGCCGCAGGCCATCGCTTCGAGCAGCACGAGGCCGAACGTGTCGGTCTTGCTCGGGAACAAGAAGACATCGGCGGCGGCATAGACCTTCGCGAGTTCGGGCTGCGACAACACGCCCAGATAGTTCACGTTGGTATAGCGCGATTCCATGCTATGTCCGAGCGCGGTGAGTTCCTTGGTGGTGTTCGTGTTCTTGAGCGTGCGCACGACGCCGTTGACTTGCGGCTCCCATGCGTCGGGTAACGGTCATGATTTTCATCGGCTTGTGCCCGGTTAGGGTTGCGTCGGTGAGCAGCGGTAAGGTGTGGTCTCAGACGGTTGCGCGCGCCTTGCTCGGGCGCGCTTCTGGGGAATGCATGACGGTCCAGTAGACGACCTTCAGTTCGCTGTCGTAGGTCTCGAGCAGCGCGGAGAGGCTCTCCACCCAGTCGCCGTCGTTGCAGTATAGGATAGGATGCTGTCGATTTCGCGAATCTCGGCCTTGTGGATGTGCCTGCACACCACGCCGTCGCAGCCGCAGCGGCGCGCTTCGTCGGTCATCACTTTTTTCGATGTAGGCGGTGTCGCCGAGATAGGCGAGCTACTTGGCGTGCTGGATCACGCCGTCGAACAGGTCGCCGTGCACGATCCAAAGGCGCTTGCCCGCGAGCGTCGTGTGGAACGTTTCGCCGCGCACGTGAATATCGCCGAACGCGAGATCGCAGAATTGGTGCGCGGCTTTGTCGTGATTGCCGGGGATATACACGACCTGCGTGCCTTGCGCAGGATTTTCTGCGCGACGTCGTTGTGCGCCTGCGGCCAGAACTAGGCTTTGCGCAACTGCCATCCGTCGATGATGTCGCCGACGAGGTACAGGTATTCATAGTCGTTGTGACGCAGGAAATCGAGCAGATACGGCGCCTGGCAGCCGCCCGAACCCAAGGCGGATGTCCGACAGCCAGATCGTCCGGTAGCGATGCAGCGCGTCGCTGGAATCGCCGTCCTTGTCGGGCGAGGTCAGCAGCGCATCGGACAGGCCGGGCACACCCGCCGATGCGGAAGCGTCGAACGATTCGGGGAAGTCAGGCTTCAGGGCGAAGGGATCGACGCGCAGGTCGGTATTGCGAAAGCGTAGGGTCGTGGGCGGCTCGATTGAGGAGGTGACTGTCGAGTTCAAGGTCATTGGCTCGCGCATCGAGTTTCGGTATGCGCATTGCCCCACGCGAGGGTGACGGAGCCGTGACAGTCACGAGAACTTCTTACTACTTGCCATCAGCCGGTCGGGCGGCGAGCTGCATCGTCACAATGCGCGTGCCCGCGAGACGGTCGTTGATGAACTGCCGTGCCGGGTCGAGGCGCACGGCCAGCGCCCACAGAATCACCCACGCGAGCAACACGAGAAGCGTCCGTGGCACGGCAAGACCGAGAATCGGATGGAGCGCGAGCGGCGGCAAAAAACACAGCCACGCGAGCAGATAACGCGCGAGCGCACGCAGCGGTTTGACCGGCTAACCGTGCGCATCGACGAGTTTGAGACGCCAGGTTTTCATCGGCAGCGTCTGGCCACCGTGGCACCAGAACCACACGAAATATGCCGCGAGCACGATGCCGACCCACGCCATCAGCCAGTTGTGGAGCATGAGGCCGTTGCACTGCTGCAGGAGCGTGCTAAAGAGGTACGCGGCGAGGAAGATCACGCCGAAGAGAATCACGGCTTCGTAGAGCATCGCCGCGAGCCGGCGGCGCAGGGACGGCGCGCGCAATGGCGACTCGATCACCGATGCGCTCGCGCTCATGCGGTCAGGACCCGTTATAGACGGAAGGCGCCTGCTGCGGCGACACCGGAATGGGCGTGGCCGGCACTATGCTCGCGGCGTTCGGAATGCCTTGCTGCGTTGGTGTGGCGGAGGAGGGTGCGGGTGCTGCCGGCGCGCCGGATCCGACTTCGGCGTGGCCCGCGCTCGCATGACCTTTGCGCGAGACGAACAGGTGGTTTAGATCCTTCACTTCGGTCTTTCCGGTCGGCGGCGCGGACACGACGGTCGGACGGCGATTGCGTTCGGTCGCGGCGAGCTTCTTCTTCTGCTCTTCGGAAAGTTTCTGATAGGCGTCCCAGGCCTCTTTGCGCTTTTCCAGCGGAACCTGCTTGGACACTTGATAGTTCTCGCGCGCCACCTTGCGCTCGTCGGGCGTCAGGCGTACCCATTCTTCCATGCGTTTGTGCAGTTTCTCCTGCGCTTCCGCCGACATGCGGTGATAACGCGACGCGATCTTGAGCCACTTCTGCTTGCGCTCGTCGCTGAAGGAATCCCACTGCTTTTCGAACGGCGCGAGCGCGACACGTTGCGCGTCGGTGAGATGGCTCCACGAAGTCGGACTATCCGATGCGGCGGCCGCGACCGGCAAGGCGCCCGCGTTCGCACCGCCGGGCGCGGCCGCCGTGGCGGGATAAAAGCGCGGATACGTTGCGGCGAACACGACCAGACCCGCAATCGCACAACCGAAGACAATCGCGAGACCGCGCTTGTAACTCACCCGAACTTTCCCCCGCGTTTATTTCAACAAATGCTTAATGATCGCGCGACAGATACGCGTTGAAGCCGTGGTCCAGATAGGCGTCGAGCGGCAGGCTGTCGGACATCATTGCGGCGTCGATATCGGCGAGTTCGGCCTTGCGTTGCTGATCTTCCCAATAAGCGATCCCGGCAATGCCGATCACCAGCGCCGCCAGCGGCCAGATCAGGCCGAGGCCGCCCAGTTTGGCGATCAGGCCTTTGCGTGTGTGCGTGTTGTCACCGCCGCCCAGGGATAGCGAAGCGCCCGCGCCGGCCAGAACCGGCGTGAAGGCGGGCGCGGCCACGGCCACTTTCTCCGGCTTTTTGCGGGCGATGGCGGTGCGCCGCACGGCGGCGAGCTTGTCGACCTCAACGGGTGGAATATTCGATGCGTTTTCGTCCAGCAAGCGAATGATTTTCAGCACGAAGTCGTTTTCCTTCGATTCAAGACTGGTACTCATAGCGTGATCCCCTTCGCTTTCAGGGCTTGAGCGAGTGCATGCGTGGCTCGTGAGCAATGCGTTTTCACGCTACCCTCGGAGCAGCCCATCGCGGCGGCCGTCTCTGCGACATTCATATCCTCCCAGTAACGCATGAGAAAAGCTTCTCGTTGACGTGCCGGCAGTTTTTGGATTTCGGCATCGATCAGATTGAGTACCTGCTCGCGCTCTAATCTATTCTCGCTGCCCGTTGCGCCGTCTTCGGACTCGAAGGTTTCGAGCGGCTCGAATTCGTCGTCGGCGTTGCCGAACGAGGAGAACAGGCTAACCCAGGTATTGCGGACCTTCTGGCGACGGAAATAATCGTGCGTCGCGTTCTGAAGGATACGCTGGAACAAAAGCGGAAGCTCGGAAGGTGGGCGATCGCCGTACTTTTCCGCCAGCTTGATCATCGCGTCCTGCACGATGTCGAGCGCCACGTCGTCGTCACGCACGGTATAGACGGTTTGCTTGAACGCGCGTCGTTCGACGCCCGCCAGGAAATCGGCAAGTTCCTTGTCTGATGCCATCCTATGGAGCCCAGCGCAACGAAATTTGCGTCAGTAATTGCGTCGAGAGGGGTCTGGAATTCTGGGAAAATCCAGTGATGCTAGCAAATTTTTGCCAGATCCGGAAATTTTCAGCGGATTCGTCATAGAGCGTCGCCTGTCGCGGAGGCCCCTCGCGTGGGTGCGATAAGCTACCGTGCGGCGCCTCGAAGTGTCCCAAGTGGTGCATGGTGCAAAACTCGGCACTCGGACGGTTTCTACACTTTTTGCTTGACCCGTTTCGCACGCCGGGCTATAATTTTTAATTAGCATCATCCAGTGAATTTAAATGTCTGCTTTGAGGCGGGCCCAAGAAAAGCACGCCTGTCAAACCAAGACGCGCCGCTTGAATCCGAGCCACAAGCCCGGTAGAGAGCACCCAATCAATTTTTTGCCGAAAATTCGAAAGGTGACGAATGAACATGCCTAGCGCGGAATTCTCCACGTCGGATACCACTCCCTCTCACGAAGCAGACTCCATCGGCGGCACCGTGCTCATGCGCGCGCTCGCTGACGAAAACGTCGAATTCATCTGGGGCTATCCCGGCGGCTCGGTACTCTACATCTACGACGAGCTTTACAAGCAGGACAAGATTCAGCACATCCTCGTGCGCCACGAGCAGGCCGCCGTGCACGCCGCCGACGCCTATGCGCGTTCCACCGGCAACGTGGGCGTGTGTCTCGTGACATCGGGCCCGGGCGTGACCAATGCCGTTACCGGCATCGCCACGGCCTACATGGATTCCATTCCGCTGGTCGTCATCAGCGGTCAGGTTCCGACTGCAGCCATCGGCCTCGACGCGTTCCAGGAATGCGATACGGTCGGCATCACGCGTCCCTGCGTGAAGCACAACTTCCTCGTGAAGGACGTGCGCGACCTCGCCGCCGCCATCAAGAAGGCTTTCTACATTGCGCGTACCGGCCGGCCTGGGCCCGTGCTGATCGACATTCCGAAGGACGTGTCGAAGGCGCCGTGTAAGTACGAGCCGATCAAGAGCGTGTCGCTACGTTCGTACAACCCGGTCACCAAAGGTCATTCCGGCCAGATTCGCAAGGCGGTGCAACTGCTGCTGTCGGCCAAGCGGCCGTATATCTACACCGGCGGCGGCATCATTCTCGCGGATGCATCGCGCGAACTGAACCAGTTCGCCGATCTGCTGGGCTATCCCGTCACGAATACGCTGATGGGCCTCGGCGGCTATCGCGCGTCCGACAAGAAGTTCTTGGGCATGCTCGGCATGCACGGCACGTACGAAGCCAACATGGCAATGCAGAACTGCGACGTGCTGATCGCCATCGGCGCGCGCTTCGACGACCGCGTGATCGGCGACCCGAAGCACTTCGCCTCGTCGCCGCACAAGATCATCCATATCGACATCGATCCGTCGTCCATTTCCAAACGTGTAAAGGTGGATATCCCCATCGTCGGCGACGTGAAGGAAGTGCTTAAGGAACTGATCGAGCAGCTTCAGCATGCCGAACATGGCCCGGACACGCAGGCGCTCAAGACGTGGTGGGACGAGATCGAGGGCTGGCGCTCGAAGGATTGCCTCTCTTACGACCGCAAGAGCGACATCATCAAGCCGCAGTACGTGCTCGAAAAGCTCGCCGAGCTGACCGACGGCAACGCGTTCGTGTGTTCGGACGTCGGCCAGCATCAGATGTGGGCGGCGCAGTTCTATCCGTTCAACAAGCCGCGCCGCTGGATCAACTCGGGCGGCCTCGGTACCATGGGCTTCGGCCTGCCGGCGGCGATGGGCGTGAAGATGGCCTATCCGGACGACGAAGTGGTCTGCATCACCGGCGAAGGCTCCATCCAGATGTGCATTCAGGAGCTCTCGACGTGCAAGCAGTACAACACGCCCGTCAAGATCATTTCGCTGAACAACCGCTATCTGGGCATGGTGCGCCAGTGGCAGCAGATCGAGTACAAAAAGCGCTATTCCAGTTCGTACATGGACGCGCTGCCCAACTTCGTGAAGCTGGCCGAAGCGTACGGCCACGTCGGCATTCGTGTCGAAAAAACCGCGGACGTCGAGCCGACGCTGAAGGAAGCGCTGCGTCTGAAGGATCGCACCGTATTTCTCGACTTCCAGACCGATCCCACCGAAAACGTATTCCCGATGGTGCAAGCAGGCAAGGGCATCACGGAAATGCTGCTCGGGTCTGAGGATCTATAACGCGGGTTCGTCTCGCGAGGCTCGCGCGCGCCTGTCTTCACAAAGGACATGAGCGGCGCGCGGGTTTTTCGGAACGGATGCTTATCTGGACATACATCGGGAATTGCACACATGAAACACATCATCTCCGTTTTGCTGGAAAACGAGCCGGGCGCGTTATCGCGTGTCGTCGGGCTGTTTTCGGCGCGCGGCTATAACATCGAAACGCTGACAGTGGCGCCGACCGAAGACAGTTCGCTGTCGCGGCTGACCATCGTCTCCATTGGTTCGGACGACGTGATCGAACAGATCACGAAGCACCTAAACCGCCTGATCGAGGTGGTGAAAGTGGTCGACCTGAGAGAGGGCGCCCACATCGAGCGCGAGCTGATGCTCATCAAGGTAAGGGCGGTCGGCAAGGAACGCGAAGAGATGAAGCGCATGGCGGATATCTTCCGCGGCCGCATCATCGACGTGACTGAGAAGATCTACACGATGGAACTGACGGGCGCGTCCGACAAGCTCGACGCGTTCATCCAGGGTCTCGACGCCACGGCCATCCTGGAAACGGTTCGCACGGGCAGTTCCGGCATCGGTCGGGGCGAGCGGATTCTCAAGGTCTGACTGTCTGACTGCCAGCCCACTATCATATTAGCAGCGCAAATAGCACACCAAATTCAACGCATCAGGACAAGGAACCACCATGAAAGTTTTCTACGACAAAGACGCCGACCTCTCCCTCATCAAGGGCAAGCAAGTCACCATCATCGGTTATGGCTCGCAAGGCCATGCGCACGCGCTGAACCTGAAGGAAAGCGGCGTGAACATGACGGTCGGCCTGCGCAAGGCTGGCGCATCGTGGAGCAAGGCCGAGAACGCGGGCCTTAAGGTGAAGGAAGTGGGCGAGGCCGTGAAGGGCGCCGACGTCGTCATGCTGCTGCTGCCGGACGAGCAGATCGCCGAAGTCTACAAAAATGAAGTGCACGCCAACGCCAAGGAAGGCGCGGCGCTGGCCTTCGCGCACGGCTTCAACATCCACTACGGCCAGGTCATCCCGCGCGCTGATCTCGACGTCATCATGATCGCGCCGAAGGCGCCGGGCCACACGGTGCGCAACACGTACCAGAACGGCGGCGGCGTACCACACCTAATCGCGGTCGCGCAGGACAAGACCGGTTCGGCGCGCGACGTGGCGCTGTCGTACGCTGTCGCGAACGGCGGCGGCCGGGCCGGCATCATCGAAACGAACTTCCGTGAAGAAACCGAAACCGACCTGTTCGGCGAACAAGCCGTGCTATGCGGCGGTACGGTCGATCTGATCAAGGCCGGCTTCGAAACGCTAGTCGAGGCAGGTTATGCGCCGGAAATGGCGTACTTCGAGTGCCTGCACGAACTGAAGCTGATCGTCGACCTGATCTACGAAGGCGGCATCGCCAACATGAACTACTCGATCTCGAACAACGCCGAGTTCGGCGAGTACGTGACGGGCCCGCGCATTATCACGGACGACACGAAGAAGGCGATGAAGGCCGTCCTCGCGGACATCCAGACCGGCGAATACGCAAAGAACTTCATTCTGGAAAACCGCGCCCGCGCGCCGACGCTGCAATCGCGCCGCCGTATCACGGCCGAGCACCAGATCGAAGTCGTGGGCGAGAAGCTGCGCGCGATGATGCCGTGGACCGCGAAGAACAAGCTAGTCGACCAGTCGAAGAACTAAGCTACGCGTTCGACTGACTCGCAGTCACGCTTTTTGCTATCCTACGACTTTTAGTGCGACGTGAGTCGCATCGACTGGACGGCGCAAGCCGTCCCATTGGGGTGGCACCTTGGGCCACCCCTGTGTAGCAAACGAAACCGGGTGCTGTATGGCCTGGAATCGTAGCCTTAGACGCT
>LFJI01000072.1 GCA_001235855.1 Candidatus Burkholderia brachyanthoides | reverse complement strand
ATATCGCTTCTGGGAGTTCGCCAAATCACGACCTCCCTCCAACGTCTCGCCGTGCTTGCCTCGGTTACCTTATGCAGGGGCGACGAAGTAGGTAAAGGAACCCTCCACGATCTCGAGGGTGCCAAGTGTTCCATCGGCGATGCGGTCCCTCACGCACGCCCATTGGGGATGATGCGCGACCATGAACGCTTCGCCGCACAGCAAACTGGTCGCGTCGCGAAGCGCGATCAGCTTCCCAACCTGACTGGCTGGCAATCGGCTTCTCGCACAGGACATGCTTGCCGGCAAGCAGCGCTTTCCTGCACCACTCGAAGGACTGGCAGTCGGTAACGGGATATACACCGCATCGCTTTCTATGACCTCTTCGTAGCTCGCGCAGGTGGCGGGTATGCCGTGCTTCGCCGCGAACGTGGCGGCGCGCTCGCGATCGCGGGCGGCCACGCGGACTACGCGCTCGTTGGTCGAACGCTGGATGGCCGGCACCACGAAATTGTCGGCAATGCGTGCCGGGCCGAGTATGTCCCATCGGATCATGTCGCGCATGGTCGTGTTCCCGTTTGGTTCCACTCGTTAATTAATCAACATATCGTCTGAAGCCGTTGTGCGCAGAACTGGAGCACTTCGTCCGGATCGCGGCGCCACCAGTTCTCTTTCGAGAATATCTCAACTTCAACGGGTCCGTCGTAACCGGCTCGCTCGACGCCGCAGCGCAGGTAGATCGATCACCCTGTCTCCCATCATGCCCCGGTCGAGGAGCAGGTCCCGCGTCTCACACAGCCAGTCGCATACGTGATACGTGAGTATCTGCCCCGTACGGCCCGCGGACTCGATTGATGCATGCAGTTCAGGCTCCCACCAGCAGTGGTAAGCGTCGATCGCGACGCCCAGAAAGCCGCTGCACTCGGGGTCGACGGTTTCGCAGATCCCCAGTGCCTGTGCAAGCGTGTTGACTACGGTGCGATCGGCCGCATACATGGGATGCAACGGTTCGAGTGCGAGCGGAACACCACACTCGCGGGCCATCTCCAGTAGCTGCGCGATGCCGTTGGTGACCTGTATGCATGCGGCGTGCAAATCGCGGCTGCCTTCTGGCAAGCCACCCACCACCTATCACGAAGCAGCGCGCGCCGAGCGGCTTTGTTCGCGTCGATGTTTGCCGTGAATTGCGCCTGCGTCGCCGCTGGCAGATACGTCGAGCGGTAATAGCAGCCGCTGACCGTCAGGCTGAGCGCCTTGATTTGCCTCGCGATTTGCGCGATGTCCGCGTTTTCCACCTCGTGGTGCCACGGCGCAATTGCACCGAACCCTGCTCTCGCGATGCGGTCAATCGTGCGGCTGAGCGGTTCGCGGTAATCGAGCGTTGCGGTGTTGATGGAGCACAGGTCGAGTCGTCCCTGCAGGTTTCTCATGATTGTCCAGATTGATATCGAAAACGAGCAGTCCGTGCATGCCGCCGTCCAGCACTTCGATGAGCCGAGTGACGATTGCATAATGGGTCGGATGTGACAGGTACATAAAGCACGCATCGCGGCCCGCGAAGTCCATCGTGAAGCCGTCCCCAAACCGCATGCCGTAATCTTCGGGGGAGACGTTGGGCCCGCACTGGAAGTTCGTGAACGCGATGCCGGGAATTTCCGCGAGCCGTCGAATCTGCTCGAAGAAGGCGAGCCGCTGCTGCGGCGTGACCTCTTCGCGGAATCGGCAAAATACCATGTGGCGCACCGGCCCCGATGAGTTCGACATGATCAGCCTCCGCAGCTGAGATGTGCCATGACCTTGCGCACGCGCTCGATGGCGTCGGCAGGGTCGCGCAGCAGGCGGGCCTGATCGGCGAGGTGGAACACGTCCGCGAGATACGTAGGCGGGCGCATGCCGGGTGTGGCCACCGGGCATGAATAAGTGGTCCTGGAAGCCGTTCAGATAGGCGAGGAACACCACGCCTGTCTTGAATACTGCGTCGGCGCGCGGAAGATGTGGCGCGATAACGGTACCGTAGGAGGCAAGCAACGCATTGAAGGTATCGAGGTCGTCGCCGGTGAGCGCGGCCAGCGCCTGCGACGCGGCGGACGCGATCGCATCGAAGATGCCGAGCAGCGCATGCGAATAGCCGACCTGGTCAGCGGCGATCAGGGCGGGGTAGTTGAAGTCGTCGCCAGTGTACATTTTCACCCCGGAAGGCAGGTGGCGCCGGAAGGCAATTTCCTTCGCGTCGTCCAGCAGCGAAATCTTGATACCGTCGACGCGATCGGCACTCGCGCCAATCACCTCGAGGCAGACCTGTGCCGCGCTCTCGTAGTCCGTTGCGCCCCAGTAGCCCGCGAGCTCGGGATCGAACATCTCGCCGAGCTAATGCAGGATCATCGGCTGATCGCACATGGCCAGCACTTCACGGTAGACGCGCCGATAGTCTTCCTCGGAGCGAGCCGAGCCACGCGGGCGAGCGCGCGGCTCGCCATCAGGATGACGCGTCCGCCCATGCGTTGAACGGCTTCGAGTTGTTCGGCATACGCGCGGATCACCTGATCGCAACTGCTAACTGAAGCGGCTGTCACGTGATCCGTGCCGACGCTCGACGCGATCGCCGCATCGGGAATATCGCGCGTTCCTTCGACCGTACGTTCCCAGTCGATCGCGGGTGCCGCATTCAGTTCGCCGGCGCGCAGCGGATCGGCTACCACGTGGGCGGCCGAATAGGCAATGCGGTTGAACGCTCGTGTGGGTGCATGGCACGTCGAGCGGCGTGCCATGCACGCGATACGTTTCGATCGTGCCGGACGCGGTCGAGAGTTTGAGTGTCAGGTTCATATGCGGATCAGTATTTGGTCACGAGCAGGCCGCCGTCGACGCGGATGGCCTGGCCAACGCTGTAGGGCAGGCCGCCCGTCGCGAGCGTGCGCACGGTGGTCGCCACTTCCTGGGGGGCCCAGCGCTTGATGGCGGTGAGTCCCTGCTTCATTTGCGCGTCATAGCGCGTACGCGAGGGTGCCGTTATCTCGGTTTCGATGAAGCCGGGCGCACCTCATATACGCTGATGCTGTGCCCGGCGAGGCGCAGCATCAGCGTATTGGCCATCGACAGTCCCGCCTTTGATACGCAGTACTCACCGCACAGCGGCGAAGCGGCGACCGCATTCGAGAGGTGATCGTGATGACGCTCGGATGGTGCGCCGCGCTGGCTTGCGTGCGGGCCAGCAGGTGCTTGGCGAACTTCTGGGTCAGAAAGAAGGTACCGCGCGTATTGACGGCGATGCGGCGATCGAAACTTTCGGGCGTCACGTCGAGCAGGTCGCCGTGCGACATCACCGATACGCCGGCGTTGTTCACGAGGCAATCGATCGGCCCCGCGAACCGCGCCTCGATGTCGAGCAGCGTGGCCTGATGCGAGTCAATGTCGGTGAGATCCGACACTACCGCGATCGCGCGGGCACCGGCGCATTCGACTTCAGCGACTGCCTGGTCGAGTTCCTCCGACGCCACCATGTCGATAAGTGCCACGTCGAATCCAGCGCGACCGAGCTCGACCGCAATCGCCCGGCCAATCCCCCGCCGGCTACCGGTGACCAGTGCAACAGGACGCGTGCTCATACCGAGGCTCCGTTCGCGATCAGGTCGCGTGCAATGATGGTGCGCTGGATCTGGTTCGTGCCTTCGTAGATCTGTGTGATCTTCGCGTCGCGATAGAGCCGCTCGACTTCATAGCCGCGGATGTAGACGCTGCCGCCAAAAATCTGCACGGCGTTGGCGCTATGCCTGACCGCCGTGTCGCCCGCAAAGCACTTGGCCATCGAGCAGACGATGCTCGCCCTGCCGCCGGTTTCGAGCCGCTCCGCGGCGTTGTGCACCAGCAGGCGTGCGGCCTGAATATCATTCGCCATGTCGGCGAGCATCCACTGGATTCCCTGAAAATTGAATTGGCAATGGGCGGCCGAACTGCTTGCGGGTCTGCGCATATTCGAGCGCGGCTTCCAGCCCCGCCTGCGCGATGCCGACCGCGAGGGCGGCGATGCCCACATGGCCCTTGTCGAGCACGCTCATCATTGATGTGAAAACCACGACCTTCCGGCCCGAGCAGGGCGTCGTGCGGCAGCTTCACACGCTCGAAATGTAGCTCGCCGACCTGCGACGCGCGCTGGCCTGGCCCATCATCTTGTGTTCCTTCGGTCCCTTTGAGACGCCCGGCAGTTGATAGTTAGTCAACGATAAAAATGCTCATGCCGCGCTTGCCGGCGCTCTGGTCGGTACGCGCCAGCACGAAGGCCAGATCTGCGACCGGAGCGTTGTGAATCCACAGCTTAGCGTCGCTGAGTTCCCAGCCATCAGTCGTACGCGTCGCGGTGGTGCGAATGCCCGATACATCGGTGCCTGCGTCGGACTCTGTGATGCAGTAGGGTCGCAGCTTCGCGCGCAGCAGCGACTCCATGTACTTCGCGCGCTGCGCATCGGTGCCGTGCACGGAAAGCAGCGTACCGACCAGCTCGAGCAGTCCGCACTGGTCGGCAACCGACGCATAGCCGCGCGACAGATCTTCCATCACGAGCGCATAGGCAGTGACGCCGAGCCCGGCGCCGCCGAATGCCTCGGGCACCGTGATTCCAAACAGGCCCATCTCGCCCATCTGCTGGTAGATCTCCACCGGAAAGCGTTCCTCGCGATCGAGTGCCTCGGCCGCCAGACGGATCACCTCCTGCGCAAAACGCCGCGTGATTTCACGGATCTGCCCGTGCGTTTCTGAGAGTTTCATGCTGTCTCCATTCATCATGGCTTTATCTGTTCTGGCACCGTATAGAGCCCATGCAGGTAAACCCGATCTCTGCGCAACACGTCTTGAATTGCCGCGGTTCATGTGCCAACATTGGCAATAAATAACCATCTAGATGGTTATTTAAGACCAACGAAGGCTCGCTGTCAACGAGCTTTTCTGTCAATCTGAGTGGAGAATGTGTTGAACAAGTGGATGGAGGCCGCGGACGCGGTCGAGCAGATTTTCGATGGCGCGACGATCGCGCTGGCCAGTAACGGTGGCGGTGTGCTCGAGCCGGATGCGGTGCTCGCGAAGCTCGAACAGCGTTTTCTCGAAACCTGGCATCCGCGCGACCTGACGGTGATCCATGCGTTCGGCATCGGGGACGGCCAGGGTAGCGGGCTTGGACGCCTGACTCACCTGGCGGACACTGGAGTTGGGCACCCGAGATGCAGCGCCTGGCGAAAGACGAGGCCATCGAAGCCTACAGTTTCCCGGCGGGTGTGATTTCCACGTTGCTGCGGAAAATTGGGGCGGGTCGCCCGGGACTCGTCACGCATGTCGGACTGCGCACCTTTGTCGATCCGCCTATCGACGGCGGCAAGATCAACGCTCGCGCAACCGAAGACCTGGTCGAACTGATCGAGCTGGATGGGCGCGAGTATCTGCGCTACAAGCCCTTCAAGGTGGATTTCGCAATTGTGCACGGCTCATCGGCCGACGAAGTGGCAATGTTACGCTGCGCCATGAACCAGCGGATCTCGATGTCTACGTGGCGGCGCTCGCGGCCCATAACAGCGGCGGCCGGGTCATCGTGCAGGTGCAGGAGCGTGCGCCCGGCGGTTATGTGCCGGCCCGGCTCGTGGCGCATTCCCGGCATCCTCGTTAATACGCTGGTCGAGACGCCTGAACAGGTGCAATGCGTCGTTGCGGACTACGACCCGGCGCTCAGTGGCGAAGTACTGAGCTCGATTGGCGAGGGATTCTACGAGACTCCCATGGGCATTCGCCACATCGTTGCGGTGCGGGAGTTGCACGAAGGGCTGTCGGCGAACTTTGGCTTCGGCATTCCGGGGGGCATTCCCGCCATTCTCGCGGCGCAGAGGCGGCTTGGCACCTTCTGAGGATCGGTGGAGCAGGGCATCCACAACGGCGCCATGCTCGACGGCCCGATGTTCGGCACGGCGCGCAACGCCGACGCGATCCTGTCGAGCGTCGACCAGTTCGACTTCTACAGCGGCGATGGCGTGGACGTCACATTCCTCGGCATGGGCGAGATGGATGGCGACGGCAACATCAATGTCTCGAAGCTCGGCGCGACGGTCGGTCCCGGCGGCTTCATCGACATCACGCAGGGTGCACGAAAGATCGTGTTTTGCGGCACCTTCGAAGCAAAGGGATTGCAGGTCGAACAGGTGGGGGGCGCGCGTGAATATCGTGAGCCCGGACAGCGTGCCCAAGCTCGTCGAACGTGTCCAGCACATTACGTTCAGCGGCGAGCAGGCGCGTATTGCCGGTCAGGAAGTGCTCTATGTGACCGAGCGTGCCGTGTGGCGTGCGGCTGATTGAGCTGGCGCCGGGGATTGACGTCGAGCGGGACGTGCTTGCACGGATGGTATTTCGTCCGCTGGTGGACGAGGCGTTATTGATGCAAGCGAAGCAGGAAAAGGCGGACTGAGCGCGTGCAGGGGATGCAGGAGAATGCGCAAGCGCCGGCATGCCGCGCTTGCGCCCAACACGCGGAGTCAGGGGCGAAGCAGTCTGAGCACCGTCTCGATGTTGAAGTCGAGCCTTGCTTTCAGCGCGTCCTTGCTCATGAAGTCGATGTCGAAGATCAGGCCGCTCGTGTGGCGATTGGTCAGGTAGAGTACCCGATCGCGGCCATCGTAATGTACAGTTGCCGGGCGTCGACGCCGCTGCGGAACACACCCGCTTCGACGCCGCGATCGAGGATGCGTTGCAACATCGAGATCAAATCATGATGCAGTTCCGTGAACCGTGCAGACTTCTTCAGGTGACGTGCCTTGTAAATGTTCTCGCTGCTCACGAGCGTCATGAACTCCGGGTTCTTCAGGTAGTAGTTTCGCGTATGCGTGGTGAGTGCGACGATGGCTTCTTCAGGGGAGAGATGATCGAGGTCGAGCTTCAGTTCAGCCATGCGGATGTCGGCGTAGGCATCTTCGAGCACGGCCACGAACAGCCCCTCCTTGCTGCCGAAAGTAGTGATAGATCATCCGCTTGTTGGCCTTCGAGCGCGTCGCGATGGCCTCCACGCGGGTCCCGGCCAGACCGAGTTTGGCGAACTCCATTTTCGCGGCTTCGAGAATGCAGGCCCGGGTCACCTCGGGGTCTCGCTGTTTCGGCGGCTTCGCCGCGGCTGCCTTGGCTGTTTGGGATGCCTTGCCCGGGGGCGTGGTCACAAGAGTCATGTTGGGTGTTCGCTGGAAAAGGGTAGTCCGGAGCGGCGCTATTTGCGCTCGCATCATGCCAGCGACTATAGACCAAAAAGACATTGCGATGAAGTAACCGGATGGTGCAGAATGGGCATAAAAAATGCGCGGAATGTTGCCTTGTCAAGGCCATGTCCCGCAGGCGCGGTGCGCACTCGATGCCCGCGTGACGAGCAAATTCTGGAGGCAGGTATGGGACAATCTGAATGAACTTGCAGCAACACTAGGTCTTCCGGCCGAAGCCATTCGCAATCCGATGTATATCGATGGCAAGGATTGTGCAGGGAGATCGGGCGAATTCGTGACACGCAAGAGCCCCGGCCACGGTGTGCCGGTGACGTCGACCGCACGAGCCACCGTTGAGGACCTGAATGTGGCTGTCGTGTCGGCGCACCGTGCGTTCGACGACGGCCGCTGGTCGCGGCTGTCTGGCGAGCAGCGCGCGACGGTGCTGCTGAATGCCGCGCGACTCATCCGCGAGAATGTGGAGACGCTCGCATATCTGGAGACGCTTGAAAGCGGCAAGCCGATTGGGCAGTCCCGCGGCGAAATCAGCGCGGCGGCGGCAGGCATCTGGGAATACGCAGCGGGCCTCGCACGCGTCGTGCACGGCGATACGCATGACACGCTCGGCCGCGATCTGTTCGGTCTCGTCGTGCGACAGCCAATCGGTGTGGTTGGCATTGTCACGCCGTGGAATTTCCCATTCTTCATCCTTTCCGTCTGCCCTTCGTGCTGGCAGCCGGTTGCACGGCCGTCGTCAAGCCGGCCGAGCTCGCATCGAGCACAACGCTCAAGCTCGCCGCGCTGCTCACCGAAGCGAGTCTTCCCGACGGTGTCGCGAACGTGGTGACCGGGCTCGGGTCGGTGGTCGGCCAGGCGCTCGCGGGACACATGGATGTCGACATGATTTCGTTCACCGGCTCGACGCCGGTGGGGCGTTCGGTGCTCGCCGCGGCTAGTGGCAACATGAAAAAGGTCGGTCTCGAACTGGGCGGCAAGAACCCGCAGATCGTGTTCGCGGATGCCGACCTTGACGACGCGGACGACGCCATTGCCTTCGGCATCTCGTTCAGCGCGGGCCAGTGCTGCGTGTCGGGTAGCAGCCTCGTCGTGCATCGCTCGGTCGAGCAGGCACTGGTCGAGCGTGTGAAGGCCGTGCTGGAGAAGGTGCGGGTGGGCGATCCGTTCGATGCCTCCAATCACGTCGGCGCTATTGTGGAAGCACGCCAGTTCGACAAGATCCGCAGTTTCATTGACGCCGGCCGACGCGATGGCGCGCAGCTTGTCTGCGGCGGCACGGCCAGCAACGACGGCGAGCGGTTCTTCATCGAGCCGACCGTGTTCCGCAACGTGCAGCCGCACAGCGCGCTCGCACAGGAGGAAATCTTCGGCCCTGTGCTGTCGGTCACGTCGTTTGACACCTTCGAGGAAGCGATCCAGCTCGCGAACGGCGTGCCCTATGGCCTTGCAGCCAGCATCTGGACGCGCGACCTGCAAGGCGCAATCCAGAGCTTCCGCGAAGTGCAGGCTGGCCGGATCTGGGTGAACAGCACGATCACGGGCGGCCCGGAAATGCCGATCGGCGGGGTCAAGCAGTCGGGCATCGGACGCGAAACTGGACGTTACGGCGTAGAGGAATACACGGAGCTCAAATCGGTGCATATCCAGATGGGCAACCGGCCGCGCTGGATGGCCTGACACGCGTGGTGCGCGACAAAAGCGTGGTCGCAACGCGCCGCGCCGGACGTTGATGTCATGCGCAGCTGCACAGCGTATGGCAGCAGAACAGAGTATCGGAGACAGCAATGTATGACTATGTGATCATGGGTGGTGGCGCGGCGGGTTGCGCGCTGGCGGCGCGTCTGAGCGAGGACGCCAGCAGCCGGGTGCTGCTGCTCGAAGCAGGCCCCGCCGATACCGCCTCCTACATCCATATGCCGGTAAGGTCTTCAAGATGACGGGCGGCCCGTTGACCTCAGGTTATCGTACCGTGGCGGTGGCGGAAACACAGCGGCGGCAGATTCCCTTCGCGCAGTGCCGCGTGCTCGACGGCGGTGGCTCGATCAATGCGATGGTCTATACGCGCGGCCAGCCTGCCGACTACGACGGCTGGGAGCGCGACGGTTGCACGGGCTGGGGGGGTCGCGACGGAGTCCTGCCGTACCTGCGGCGCATGGAAGACAACGAGCGCTTGTGCAACGAGTATCACGGCGTGGGCGGCCCGCTCGGGGTTTCCGATCTCATCAGCATCAACGATCTCACCAAAAGGCCTTCGTGATCGCCGGTCAGGAAGCCGGTCTGCCCTACAACAGCGACTTCAATGGCGCACGGCAGGAAGGCGTCGGCGTCTATCAGGTGACCCAGCGCAACGGCAGGCGCTGCAGTGCGGCAGTTGGTTATCTGCGCGATGCACGTTCGCGGCCCAATCTCACGATCCGCACCGACTGCCTGGTTTCGCGCATCGTGATCGAGAACGGGCACGCAACGGGTGTCGAATTCGCGCCGCGCGGCGAGCGCGCCAACGTGACGATCGCGTGCGCTGAACGTGAAGTGATCGTGACCGCTGGAGCCATCGGTTCGCCGAAGCTGCTGATGCTTTCCGGCATTGGCCGTCCCGGGGATCTGGAGCGCGCGGGCGAGAAGCCTGTGCATGTATTGAACGGAGTCGGCCAGAATCTGCAGGATCACTTCGATATCGATATCGTCTACGAGCTCAACGGTCCCTACAGCCTCGACAAGTACGCGAAGAAGCACATGATGCTGCTCGCGGGACTCGAGTACAAACTGTTCAACAAGGGGCCGGTGACGTCAAACATCGCCGAAGGCGGCGCGTTCTGGTATTCCGATAGCAGCGTGCCGACTCCCGACCTGTAGTTCCATTTCCTGCCAGGTGCGGGTGTCGAGGCCGGTGTGCCCCTGTGCCGTCGGGTTCGGGCTGCACTCTCAATTCGTATTTCCTGCGCCCGCGCAGCCGCGGCAGCGTCTCGCGCTGCACAGCGCAGACCCGGCCGATGCGCCGATCATCGATTCGGCCTACATTTGCGATCCGTACGACCTGTGAAGGTGGCGGTCGAGGGGGTGCGCCAGAGCCGCGAGATCATGACGCAGGCCGAGTACGAGGCCTAAGCGCAGCAGTATGGGCGCACGGTGTATCACCCAGTCGGTACCGGCAAGATGGGCGTTGATGACCAGTCTGTCGTGGATCCGCAATTGCGCGTGTAAGGCATCGGCGGATTCGTCGGTGATGCCGCGCATCGTCAGATCGAACACGAATGCGCCCACGCTGATGATCGCCGAAAAGGGCGCAGACCTGATTCGCGGCTTGGCGGCGCAGCCAGTGCGCGTGTCCGGATGTCTCGCGGCCATGTCGGGCAGCGCGGCAACACTTTCCCTTGCCAGCCTGACACCGGGTCGCCAGACTGGCAAGGGAAGGTGTTGCAAGACATCTTCCAGGCATCATGTAAATATCCAGTTATTTATTAACAGCCCTGGTTGAACTGCACCCCAAGAGTTGGACGCTGATCCAACCTTTGGGGTGTTTTTCATGG
>LFJI01000071.1 GCA_001235855.1 Candidatus Burkholderia brachyanthoides | reverse complement strand
AAATGTGTTACCCCTGTCCTGACACACCTGTTACCCATGTCTCCGGTCTGTACAACCTGCAAAAGACTTGCAGGGTTTGCCCGCACGACATTCGCAACATGTAGCACCTATCGTGAATTCCGAAGCCATCAACCGCAACCTCGATACAAGCAAGGATAAGTAATCGTGACCACGTCTTTTTCCGGTACGGTCGATACTGCCGGCACGCAGTCGAGCGACGGTGCCGTCGTTGGCGACAACGGCGTGCTGGTACTGGATGCGGCGCAACGCTGCCTCTCGGCCGATGCCGTCTTTGCCCACGTGTTCGACGTCGATCCCGCTTCGCTTAAGGGCCGCACCCTCAGCGAGACTTCACTTCCCGCACCATTGGCCGCCGCGCTCGCCACGGCCGCCGATGCCGCGCTCGCAGGCAACGGTACGCGCCGCGCGCAGGTCGTCGTCGGAGAGGACGACCTGCGCACCTTCGCGGTGCTAGCGCTGCCCGGGCCGCAATCCGTCACGCTGATCGTGTCGCCGTGCGCAAGCGTGGGTGGTGACGATGAAGTGGCCGCGCGTATCGCGCATCTGCGGGCCGAAGTCGCGCTGTTCATGCGCGACCACGTGCTGTCCATCGTGTCGCACGATCTGCGCGGTTCGCTCAACGCCATTCATAGCTGGGGCTACGTGCTCGAACGCAAGGTCGATGCCAACGATCCCGCCGCGCAGCGCGCGCTGACGGGCATCCGCTCTGGCGTCGAGCAGCAGGTCAAGCTGATCGAACAAACGGTCGACACAACACGCGCCGAGACCAAGGCCGTCGCGCTGAAGCTCGCGCCTGCCGCCATCCGTCCGCTCTTGGAGAAGAGCGCGTCGCTGGCGCGCGCGGGCGTGGCGCATGCGCGTGGCGTGACGATTGCCGTGGATTCGCCGCTCGCCGAAGAACAGGTCGAAGGCGATGCGGAGCGCCTGCTGCAAACGCTCTGGCTCATGCAGACGTTTGCGTCCGAAGCCAGCCCGCGCGATGCGCAAGTGCACGTGTCGAGCAACGTCGAAGGCAGCATGTGGCGCACGGACGTACGATTCACCGCGTCGGCGCAGGCGCTGAAAGATGCCGCGTCGCCGCACGTGCTCGAGGCCTTTTCGCGCCGTCAGGTGCTGGAGCCGCGCGAGACCGGCCGAATCGCGTGGGGGCTTGCGTTGTGCAAGCGCGTGTCGGAAGCGCACGGCGGCGCGTTCGCGCATACCGATATCGCCGATGGCGCCGAGGTCATGCTATCGGTGCGCGTGCCTGTCGCAGGGATGTAGCGCAATGTAATTCGCTTTCGATTGCCTGTCGCTCATATACTGACGCTTTCCTTTTTCGAAGAGAGTTGCTTTGGCTCAGGTTGTCTCGCTCATCGACGCATTGTTGCTCGTCGCCCTGAACGGTTTTTTCGTCGCGGCGGAGTTCGGACTCGTCAAACTCAGAGCGACGCGCGTGCAGGCCATCGTACGCAAGAACAGCTTGCCGGGCCGCCTGCTCGCGAAGGTGCACGGGCAACTCGATGCGTATCTGTCCGCGTGTCAGCTCGACATCACGCTGGCGTCGCTCGGGCTCAGCTGGATCGGCGAGCCTGCGTTCGCCACCTTGCTGCATCCGTTGTTCGATCTGCTGGGCATCGAGTCAGAGAAGTTCGTCGAGTCCATCTCGCTGTTTTTCGCGTTCTCTGTCATTTCCTTTCTGCATATCGTGGTCGGCGAACTCGTGCCGAAGTCGTGGGCCATCCGCCGTTCGGAGCAGGTCGGGCTATGGCTCGCTATGTCGCTGTACGGCTTTTACTGGCTGATGTATTCGTTCATCTGGGTGCTGAACACCAGCGCGAATTTCGTGCTGCGCCTGTTCGGCATGTCGGGCGAACACGGCCACGACACGCATTACTCCATACTCCACCGACGAACTCAAGCTGATCCTGCGCGTCCAGCATATGGGCGGCGGATTGTCCTATAACGAGGACGAGTGGAAGACCATCGCCCATTCGCTCGACTTCAGCCGCATGACGGTGTCGGACCTGATGCGGCCCGCGCACGAACTCGTCGGCCTGCGCGACGACCTGCCGATGCGCGAGAACCTCGCGATCATTTCGCGGCATCGCTTTTCGCGCTATCCGCTGTACGCGGATGGCTCAGGCGAGCGCGTGATCGGCATGATCCATTTGAAGGATCTGTTACTAGCCGGAGATCGTACGGGACGCGGTTTCAACTTCAGCCTGTCGAAAGACGCGGACAAGATCGACAAGCTCTCGCGCCACGTGCGGCCGGTGCAATACGTCGCGCCGAAGCTGTCCGCGCTGGAACTGTTCCGGCGCTTCCGCAAGGGCGCGCCACACTTCGCGATTGTCGGCAAAAGAGTTTCAAGCCGATCGGTTTCATCACGCTGGATAACCTGCTGGGCGCACTGGTCGGCCAGATTCACGACGAATTCCGCCAGGGCGACGCCCCGACTGGTCGCGCATGGACGACGGCACGCTGATGGGCAAGGGCAGCTTGCCGGTGGTGTCGCTGTGGTGTCGCTGGAGCGCGCGCTCGGCATCGATATCGACGAAGGACGCGCCGAATCGGTCGGCGGCCTCGTCATCAATGCGCCCGGCGATCTGCCGAGCGAAGGGCAGCGCGTGGAGTTCGACCGCTTCGATATCGTCGTCAAGAAGATGAAAGGGCCGCGTATCATGCTGGTGCGGGTATATCCGCGCGAAGAAGCGCTCGAAGAGGGCGGATTAAGCCTTCGGCACGCCTTCCTCCACCAGCAGCGCGACAGGCATCACCGGCATCACCGCGAGCGCGTCGCGCACCGGCAGGCGGTCGCCTTCTTTAGGCGCATTCGGACTCAGCCAGTCGAACAGCGCGCGAATGCAGCGCCTCGGGCAGCACGATCGACGTATCGCCCCATTTCTGCGGATCGACCAGCGGCACCTCCCCGTTCGCATCGAGCAGCGGTGCGGCGAGCCGTGTCGCGATGGTGATCGCATACGTGCTGCCTCCGTGGCTGGCGTGCATACGCGATCACGTGCTTCGCCTGCGCGCCTTCCACCTTCAACGGCAGATAATCGCCCTGCGCGAACAGCGATTCGCAGCGCGAGCGCGCGCCGCACGATCGCGAGCTTCACGCGGCCATCGTGCCAGTTTGCGAGTTGTTCGGAGGGCGGTCCTTTCTCCTCAATTTCCGCGAGCCATCGGCGGCGCAACGCGTAATCGACCGGACGGCGATTGTCCGGATCGACCAGACTGGACCAGACTGAAATCCCACAGGTCGGTGCCCTGATAGAGATCGGGCACGCCGGGCGAAGTCAGACGCAGCAAGGTCTGCTGCAGGCTGTTGATCGCACCGAGCGGACCCAGGCGCGCGCCGAACACCGACAACTCGCGCAGGAAGCCCTCGTGGCGCTGCGGCGCGACGATATCGAACAGGAAGTCCTTGCACGCGTTTTCGTATGCCTCGTCCGGCGCGAACCAGCTCGTGCGCAGCTTCGCTTCGCGCAGCGCTTTCAACTGCCATTGCGCGACGCGTTCCGCGAGTTCGTGCACGCCGGCTTCGTCGTCCGGTGCTAGCGTGAGCGGCCAGCAGCCGACCAGCGTTTGATACAGCATGGCCTCGGCGGCGGAACCGGGCGCCCAGTCGCCGTTCTCGCTGGTCTCGCCGTGGCTGCCGCCCAGGCCGCGCCGCAAAGGCGTATTGAGCGTGGACCATTGCCTGAGCGTCGCCGCCCATTCGTCGAAAATCTGGCTCAACGCGGCGATGTGCGCGCGCACGTCTTCGCCGCGCTTGTGATCGTGCGTCGCGGTGCACAGCATCGCGTGAGGAAACGCGGCGAAGCGCTGCGCGTTGCCCTCGTGGAACTGCTCGACGGACAGCGATAACTCGCCGGGATCGGCGCCCACTTCGTTGCGCGAGATGAAGCATCCGTAGCGATAGCACGTGGTATCTTCGAGCGCTTTGGCGGCGACCGGCGAGGTCAGTTGCGAGAACAGCGTCTGCGCGACGCGGTGTTGCGAACCGGTCGATGGCGGTGGATTCTGTCCGGGCTGCGCCTGCGTGTGCCCGCGTTCGGCTGGCGCGTTTTGTGCGTCGTCGGGTAGCTTGCCGCCGAACCATTGCGCGACCTGATCGAGCACGACGTGATCGGCACGCGCAAGCGACGCACGCGCCGCGTCTAGCGCCTGCGAGAAATAGCGTTCGTCCTCGGCGCTGCGCACGCCGCCGACCGGATAGATGCGATACACCGGAAAATGCACCACCAGTTCCGCGACCACGCGACGAATCGACGTGAAGATGAAATCCCGCGTGGTTTGCGTGTCGCGCGAGGCGATGCAGCGCGCGCGACACGCGATCCAGTTCCGCCGCGAGATTTTCCGCGAGGATCTTGCGGCGCGCGATCAGCGCTTCGTCCGCGAAACTGGCGCTACGGCCCGTGAGTTCGGCCCACAACGCGGCGAGCGGCCGCGCGCCTTCTGGGTCGTGCAGCAGCGCGCCGACATCGTTCATGAAGTCGTAGCCGGTCGTGCCGTCCACTTGCCAGTCGCGCCGCAAGGGTTCGCCACGCGCGAGAATCTTCTCCACGACGAAATACGTGCGGCCATTGCCGTGACGCAAGATTTCGGGCCGCTGCGCCGACCATTCCTCCAGCCGTGCTGCGAGTATTCACGCGGCTCCGCGAGACCGTCGACGTGATCGACGCGCACGCCGTCGATCAGCCCTTCGGTGAAGAGCCGCAAGATCAGCGCATGCGATGCCTCGAACACTTCGGGCCGCTCGCTCCAGGCGCACGCCGCCCAGCGGGCTGACGTCGAAGAAGCACCGCCAGTTCCACTTCGTCGTCGGCGGTGCGCCACTATGCGAGCCTGAAGTGCTGGCGCTCCAGCAGACGATGCAGCCGGTCGCGTCCCGCTGGCGTATCCGGCGCATGCGCGGCGAGAATGGCCTCGATCGCGGCCTGGCCGCCTTCGGTTTGCGCGATGGTCGCAAGCGCGGTGCGGGCGTCGGCGGCGCGCGGCTGATCGGCGGGCTGCGTCGTGAGGCCGCTGAGCGTTGCGCGAGTTCGGGCGCTTCCTGCATCACCGCTGGATAATCGACCGGGCACACGGGAAACACGTTCGAGTAGTACTCAATGACGAGGCGCCCCCCTTATCCGCGCGATACGCGAGCCTGATCTTGCCCGCCTGCAACTCTTCCCCGTAGGCCGCGCCGAGAAACGGCGCGAGCACCTTGCCGCGCAACGCGGGATCGGGCGAATGCCAGTCGACGTCGAAGAAGCGCGCGTGCGCCGCGTGGCGTCCCCTATTCGAGGATGTTCTGCCACTACGCGTTCTCCGAGCCGCCCACGCCCATGTGATTCGGCACGATGTCGACGATCAAGCCCATCTCGTGCTCGCGCAACTTCTCGACGAAGCGCCGCAAGACTTCCTCGCCGCCCAGTTCGGGATTGATCCGCGCGTAATCGACTACACCGTAGCCGTGCGTCGAGCCCGAAGTCGCGGTCGTGATCGGCGACGCATACGCCTGGCTCACGCCCAGCGATGCAAGGTAGTCCACTTGCGCGGCGACATCGTCTAGCGTGAAGCCTTTGTGAAGCTGTAGCCTGAACTTTGAATGCGGTACGGTCATGGTGAGTCGGCTCGTATCTACGAGTCAGTATTGTTGGATTGTCCTGATCGCTTGCGGGCATCGTCCACAGCCTGCAAGCGGTCGCAAAAGGCGTCGTCGAGAAACAGTTCGTCGACCGGTTTCATCAAACGCCGCCGCCAGTTCGGATGCTCGTCGATCGAGCCGGGCAAATTCGGCTGCTCGACGAGCGCCAGCAAATCTTCCAGCGGATACGTGACGAGCGGTGCGGGCGTCGCGGCGACGAAAGCCAGCGCTTCGTCCACCGGCGCGTTGTCGATATCCGGCGCATCGACATCGGCGGGCGCGATCTCCGCATCCTGAAACGCGCGCCACAAATGCGCGCGGTCTTCGCCACGCTCTTCCAGCGCAACTTCGACCGCATCGCGACCGTCGGCGCGTGACATCGTCTGACCGATCTTGGAACGCCATACGATGTCCTCGCCGCGCCACCATCCGGTGACGGTGGGCAAGTCGTGCGTCGTCGTGGTCGCGGTGACGCCGCCGTCCCAGTCGCGCGGTGGCTTAAAGCCATCGCCCTGTTCTGCACGCTCGAACCACAATGCGCGGATGCCTAGCAATCCGTGCTCCTGCAAACGCTCGGTGAAGCCGGGCGGCACGGTGCCCAGGTCTTCGCCGACGACGATCGCACGATGCCGCCAGGATTCCAGCGAAATCAGACGGAGCAGGTCGTCGAGCGGATAGCGCAGATATGCGCCGTCCTTCGCGCTCTCGCCTTCAGGCACGAGCCACAGGCGCCGCAGACCCAATATGTGATCGATGCGGATGCCGCCCGCGCACTTGAACGCGCACCGCAGCATGTCGATGAAGGCGGCGAAGCCCTGCGTGCGCATCGCGCGTGGAGAAAAGGTCGTGAGTCCCCACGATTGACCGGCCTGATTGAAAAGATCGGGGGGGGCGCCGACGGACACGGCCGTCAGCATCTCGTCGCGATACGACCATGCGTGACTGCCCGCGCTGTCGCAGCCGACCGCGAAATCGGCGACGAGTCCCACCGCCATGCCCGCAGCGCGCGCAGCGTGTTGCGCATGCATGAGGCCCTTGGCAGCAAGCCATTGCGTGAAGAAATAGAAGTGCACCTCGTCGCGATGCGACTCCGCGAATGCCGCGACTGTTTTGCCGCGCGGGTCCTGCAACGCGTCGGGCCAGGTGCGCCAGTGGCCGTCGCCGTGTTCGGCGATCTGCGCGGCCTGCAACGCCTCGAAGCGCGCATGATCCTCCAGCGGTCGTCCGCCTTCCTCGACGAATGCCGCGAAGTCCTTTTGCAACGGCGATCCGGTATCTTTCGAAAAGGTTTCGAACAGCGCGCGCAGGATCGCGACACGCACCTTCATGGCGCGTGGCCAGTCGATCAGCGCGAGTTCTTCGAGCGCTTCGTACTCCGCCGCGACGCCGGCCTTTTCGATGGCTGCGCGCGCGGCGGGCGCGCCGAGCACCGCGGCGAAATCGATATGCGCGATGTTGAGGAACAGCCGCGACGACGGCGAATACAGGCTGAACTTGTTCGGCTCGGCGGTGAACATCGCGTGCATCGGGCTGATGGCGACCGCGTGGCCGCCGCGCCGCGCCGTTTGCGTGGCGAGCGTGGCGAGCGCCGTGAGGTCGCCGATGCCGCCGTCGCCCCGGCGCCTGAGTCCGTACACCTGCGCTGCGACGCCCCACAGCGGCGGCGCGTCGTCATCGCTGTCGCGCAGCGCGCGCCAGGCGTCGTCGAGCGTATAGCAGCGCGCCGGCGCAACGGCGAGCGTGGTGCGATGGTCGTTGATCACGAGCGTGTGATAGCCCGGCTCCGAGATCGGCGACAACAACGCGATCTCGCCTTTGGGTGTCGTGAAGCGCCCGTCGATGATCTCGCCGCTCTCCATCTCGACGCGATACCGCGCCCCCGACTTCGCCGCCGACACCGGCAGCGCGATCGCGCGATCGACCTCCGCCGTGATCAGCGGCGGCAGCTTGCGCCCGGTCGTTTCGGCATCGATCACGGCCATGCTCTGCCTGATCTGCGTGGCGTTGCCGCACGGCAGCCCGAGCTTCTCCAGCAGAATGCGCAGCGTGGTTTCGGGCACGCGTTGCATCTTCTTGTGCGCGTTCTGCCATTCGACCTCGAAGCCCGCACGCTGAGCGAGCGTTTCGATGGCGCTGAGCGCGGGCGTGGTGGTGTTGGCGGCGCTCACGTCGTGCTTCCTTGTGCGTAAGACGGCTCGAAGCGGCGCGCGTCGTTGGCGATGGCGAACTGGTTTACATCGCCCGTAAGCCATGCGAGGAACGTGTAGCCGCCGAGCTTGCCATCGCTCGCCGAATCGCAGGCGCGCGCGGGCGTTTCGAACACGAGCTTGCCCTGAGGCTGTTCCTCGAGCGGCACGGGCTGCGTATCGAGATTGAGCGCGACGGTGAGCGTTTCGCCGTCGCTGAGCTTCCAGCGCGCGACCAGCGCCTTTTCGCCGAGCACGGCCGCGCCCAACGACTTCGCGTCGCGCAGACGCGGCGCGATCAGCTTCGCGCGCACCGTCAGTGCCGAACGATAGAAGTGCAGCCACGCCATGCGATCCGCTTCGTCCTGTTTGCTTCCGGCGTTGCCTGTTTGCGGCGATGACATCTCAAAGGTCTTCACGCTGTTCGGATCGGGGATCAGCGCGCGCTTTTTTTCATCGGTGAAGGCGGAGAGCTTCGCGAACTCGCGACGGCGGCCTTCACGCACGGCACCGGCGAGTTCGTCGTGATAGTCGGTGAAGAACAGGAACGGCTGGGTCGAACCGTACTGCTCCTCCATGAACAGCAGCGGAATCTGCGGCGATAGCAAGAGCAGGCCCGTTGCGGCGTAGAGAGCTTCGTCGTCGGTAAGCGAACGCAGACGGTCGCCCATGGCGCGATTGCCGGCCTGATCGTGGTTTTGAAGAAACATCACGAAGCGCGTGGGCGGCAGATGGCTGCTCTTTTCGCCGCGCGGCGCGCCGTCGTGGATCGGCGACGGATTGCCCTGATACGCGAAGCCTTCCGCGAGAATACGCGCCAGCTTTTCGATGGGCTTGTCGCTATACGCGCCGTAGTAGCTCTCGTCTTCGCCGGTGAGCAGCACGTGCAGCGTGTTGTGCGAATCGTCGTTCCATTGCGCGTCGAAATGCGACTCCAGCAGATTCGCCGTATTGCGCTCGTTTTCCAGCACCAGATGCACATGACGCTCCGCTTCGACGGATGAGCGGATGCGATCCGCCAACTGGCGCAGCCATTCGTCGTCGTCGATCGCGTGCGCGGCGTCGAGGCGCAAACCGTCAAAGCGGTATTCGTTGAGCCAGTACAGCGCGTTGTCCAAGAAGAAGTCGCGCACTTGCGGACGCTCGAAGTCGATGGCCGGGCCCCAGGGCGTGTTCACGCCTTCGCGGAAGAAGGTCTTCGCATAGGTGCTCAGATAATTGCCGTCCGGGCCGAAGTGGTTGTAGACCACGTCGAGGAACACCATCAGGTCGAGGCCGTGCGCGGTATCGACGAGTCGCTTCAGTTCGTCGGGGTGACCGTATGACGAGTCGGGCGCGTACGGCAGCACGCCGTCATAGCCCCAGTTGCGCGTACCGGAGAAGTCGTTGAGCGGCATCAGTTCGATGGCGCTCACGCCGAGTTCGACGAGTTCGGGAAGGCGCGCCGTGACGCCCTTATAGCCGCCCATCGCGCCGACATGCAATTCATAGAGCACCGTTTCTTCCCACGGGCGGCCATGCCAGTTCGTGGGCGCCCATTCATAGGCGCGCGGATCGATCACTTCGCTCGGGCCGTGCACGTCCGTCCTGAGGCTGAAAACGCGAAGCCGGATCGGGCACCGCCAAGTCTTTATCAATGCAATAACGATACAGTGTTCCCGCGCCGCCGTCGACTTCCGCCTCGAACCAGCCGTCGCCAGCGGCTTGCATATCGACAAGTTCGGGCGTGTCGTTGCCCTTGCGTTGAATCTCTACTTGCAGCGTGTCGCGCGACGGCGCCCAGAAACGAAAGCGCGTGCGCGGATTGTCGCATTTCGCGCCCGTGAGATGCGCGCCGAAGGGAAGGCTATGTGCGTGATGATGCTTGTGCGGATCGATCGGACGTTCTGACATGATTTGAGTGCCTGTGTGCTGCGCGTGCAGCGTAAATCCCGTTCGGTTTCGGCGAGTCAGCCGGATTGGATTGCCTGCGGATATTCACTGCATTCACTGCGCCGGATCGATCTCGGGCGGGCGATGCGGGACTATCGTTCCCGGGTCAGGCGGCAGCGCTGTGAACAGACGCGGTTCTTGATGCGGCCCCGTCATCCATACGGCCTGTCAGTTGGCGTCGCCGGTGGGTTGCGCGAGCACCACCACGATGCTGTGCGCCGCCACTTCCCGCTCGCCGCCCACCAGCGGCCGTTCGATCGCGTGGGGCTCCGCGCTATCTAGGAAGAAGCACATTCTAGGAAGAAGCACATTCCATTCCAAGTGTGGCGCGGGCGGCGTAAAGGCAAGGCTTTGCGCGGATGCGTTGAACATGAGGAGAGTCACGTCGATTTCGCCGGTCACACCGGGACCCGCTCGGCGCAATGTCCGCGCGCGACCCTCGGGGTCCTGCCATGCTTCGATCGTCAGCGCATTGCCGCGCTCGTCGAATCAGCTCACGTCGTAGAGGCCCGGCAGCACCTTACGGTCGCCGTAGAGGAAGCGCGTTTCGCGCAGCACCGGGTATTTTTGCGCAGTGCGATCACCAGTGCGACGAAGTCTGTCATGGTTGCGCCGTCGGGCGTGTGCGCCGCGTCCCAGTCGATCTACGAGATTTCGTTGTCTTGACAGTAGGCGTTGTTGTTGCCGCGCTGGGTGCGCCCGAATTCGTCGCCGCCGAGCATCGTGGGCGTGCCGAGCGAAAGCATGGTCGTGGCCATCATCGAACGCGCGAGCCATGCGCGCAGGTCCAGAATCGCGGCGGCGGCGGCCGCGCCTTCGACGCCCCAGTTCGCGCTGCAGTTTTCATTATGACCGTCGTTATTACCTTCCCTGATTCGCTTCGTTGTGCTTGTGCGAATAGACGGTCACGTCCGCAAGGGTGAAGCCGTCATGTGACGCGACGAAGTTCACCGAGGCCCACGACTTCCTGAAACGCCGCTTGAACAGTTCCGCCGAGCCGGTGAGCCGTGCGGCGAGGTTGGGTCGCATGCTGGAATCGCCGCGCCAGAAGTGTCGGACGCCGCGCATTGACTCAGGTTATTTGTTACCGAGCGAGGCTCGTTGCCTCAAGTATT
>LFJI01000070.1 GCA_001235855.1 Candidatus Burkholderia brachyanthoides | reverse complement strand
CATGACCCTATTCGCTATGCAGCTTGATTCACGTTCGTTGATGCCAGATCAATAGTCAGCGCAACCCGTCGTACGGCCGAGGCGGCTGCTTCTTTTCTTTTATTAGGCCGCTTATTATTGAGATGTTCGGAACATCATTAGAACACAGGCATGACTGAGGGCACCGAAGCGGCCGCATGCCTTACGGACTCGCTAGACGGCGTCGCGGACAATTGGCCGGGACGCGGCATCAGTGAGCGCGTGTTCCAGCGCAGCAGCCGCCACCGAGAACGACTCGAACGCGCGCGACGCTGCTGTGGGCCGAGTCGCCGTCCTCGCCGTCGAGCGCATGCTCGCAAGCATGCTGAAGGTCGGCGCAACTCGCGATGAAAAGCGCCGCGCAGATGACCGCCGCCCCGCCCATCATGCGATGCGCGAGCGCGTGCAGACGTCCGTAATCGCGGGCCTCGAAGGCCGTGCGCGCCCGGGCGGCGTCCTGCGCATTGGTGTGATTGAGCATGTCGATGAACATCGCGCGGTTGTCACCGAAAGCCGCTAGCAGCGCTTGATCGAACGGGGTGAACGGGTCGGTCTCGCCATGCGTGACTTCGTGCATCGTCGGATTGTCCTGCTCAGATCGTGGTTCTCGTTGTGTGCGGCCAGGCGAATCGCTCGATCTTGCCATATGCGCGACCTCCGTTAGTGAATCGCGGAGCGCGTCCAGTCCGATTCGGCTTGACGAGGCATGCGGTCATGCCCGCGCTAATCGCGCGCGACCGCCTCGGGTTGCGCGTTCGCCGTGAGTCCGACGATCGGCACGCGATCGGACGCGGAGCCTTCCTCCGAGCGGATCGCCATCGCGAGTTCTTCGCCGCTTATCTCCGGCATCGAGCAGTCGGTCAGGACCACGTCGATCTCCGCGCGCGCTTCGCGCCACGCCACCAGCGCCGCGCGTCCGTCGGTGGCCAGACGTGGCGCGCCGCCGAGCACGCGAAGCTGGCCGTCGAGCACGATGCGGTTCGCCGGATGATTGTCCACGATCAGCACGCGCAGGCCCGCCAGCGGCGCGTCCGCATGCGCGCTTGCATGTTCGGGCGCGCTCGCGTAACATGAAGTGCGTGCCATGCTCGGCCTTGCTCGCCATTTCGATGCCACCGCCCATCATCGTGACGAGCCGTTTGCAGATGGTGAGCCCGAGTCCTGTGCCGTCGAGGCGGCGCGCGCCGCCGTCGTGTGCCTGTGCGAACGGCGTGAACAGCGCCGCCTGCCGCTCCGGTGGAATGCCGCCGTCCGTGTCCAATACCACGAGCGTCAACGCGCGCCGCCCGTTCTCCGGCGGCCCGAGGCCGTATTCCAGCGTCACCGCGCCCGTATCGTGAACTTGATCGCGTTCGACAGCAGATTGCCGACGATCTGCCGCAGCCGCTGGGAATCGGCGAGCAGCCAGACGCGGCCTGAGCCGGAATCGTCGCCGCCTTGCCGCTTCACGATCAGCCCGATGTGCTTGGCGCGCAGCAGGCTCGTAGATGCCCGCGACGCCCGCACGTCGAGCGGCGTGGGCACGGGCGTCAGACGTTCGGCCTCGATCTTCGCGACATCCAGCAGATCGTCGATCATGCCCAGAAGATCGCGCGCGGCGGCGTGCGCGCTCGCCAGGTGCGCGCAGTTCGAGTTCGAGCAAGCCGAGCACCGCGTTCATCGGCGTGCGGATTTCATGGCTCGTGGTCGCGAGAAAGGTCGATTTCGCGCGATTGGTGGTTTCGGCCTCCTCCTTGGCGAGCCGCATTGCTTGCTCGGCGGCGATGCGGCTCGCAATCTGCACGCGCAGCGTCAGCGCCCACCCCGGCAGCACGAGCAACAACGCGCCGCCCAGCAACGCGCCGAGTTCGACTTGCGGACGGCGGCGCGTCATAGCATCTCGGGATGCTCTGTGGGCTTCCAGCGCCCGCGAATCGCCTCGAGTTCGGCGGGCGGCAGCGCCGCGATCGCACGATCGACGATGCCTGCAAGCACCGGCTCGCTCGAGGCCACCAGCAGCCCGTGCGGCACCGGCAAGGTCGAGAGCGCGCCGCGATACGGATTGCCGACCACATAGTTCGCGATGCTCATGTCGACCACAATGGCATCGGCGTGGCCGGCGGCGACCGCACGAAACGGGCTGTCGAGGCCATGCGCATCCACGATGCGCGCGCTCGGCGCGGCTTCCCTTCCCGCACCATGTTGCGCAACGGTGGCGCGCCTGCGGGCGTGACGATGGCCAGAATGCCCTCCCTGGCAGGCAGGCTCGGCTGGCTGCCCGGAGTGGTCGAAAGCGCGCCGAAGTTGTACGGCACGATCATCGACGCGCCGCTTTCAGATCGCCCTGGAGCCGCGCCTCCGAGGTCCGCACGCGCGCGGTTCGAAACGCAAACCGGTGACGCGCGCGATGGCATCCAGTACGTCAATCGCGTAGCCCGCGGGCTGGCCGCGCGAATCGACGAATATGAGCGGCGCGGCCTGCGTCAGCATCGAATAAGGCACGACCGGGTACGCGCGCATCCACGCCTGCTCTTGCGCCGTCAGCGCGATGCGGCCCGCCGACCGTGATGGGGCTCCAGCGCCGCTCCACCAGCGCGAAGCTAGGCGGCAAGGCGGCGAACGCAGCGTCGATGCGGCGCCGGAGCGCATCGGCAGGCGGGGCGCGTCGCGGCAAACGCGAAGCCGTAGCCGCCATCGTCGAGCGGCGCGAAGCCGGTGACCGCCTGATTCGGCAAATCGAAGTGTGAGATGGTGTAACCGACTGCCGTCATGTCGCCGGCGAAGACGTCCGCATCGCCGAACGATACTGCGAGCAACGCGCCGACGAGATCGGGATATGCGACGGGCGCAAGCGCCGGGTAAGCGGCTTTGAGCGCCGCCGCATCGCCCTGTGCTTCGACATAGGCGAGCCGGTGCGTTGGCGCCTGTGGCCATGTCGATCTCGCCGCGTGCGAGCGCCGCGATCATCTCGGCACGGTTGCGAAAGAAGCGCCACTTCGGCGCGATGCCCCCCTCGAGCCGCAATAGCATCGATGACGTCGAGGGAGATGCCGCGCGGCGTGCCCGGCCCAACCGAGCAGTGATTCACGCTCCATGCCATGTCGAGCGGCGGCGTCATGCCGGAAACCGCGCCGATGGTCACCGGTTCGATGGCGTGAGCGCCTGCGCTCATCAACGAGGCGGCGAGCACACACGCGCGGACGAACGCGAACCTTCGCGGGCGTGCGACCCGCGCGGCGTGGCAAGAGAGCGTGTGGAATGAGAACAAAGCCGCACCCTCGAACGAGCGGCGCGGCTAGTGTCTCAAAAATAAGGAGGCGCGAGAATTACCGGCGCGCGGCATAGACGCGCCTTTGGTTGCACGCGATGAAACGACCCGCGTGTGCCTCCAAGAGCATCAGGCAGGCACGGTCTCGGCCTTCTGCGCCCGCGACCAGACGCGATGCTGGCTCATCGTCTCGATGAAGCGCTTCATCACCTAACCGACGTCGCTGCCGACCGACACGCCATCGTCGCCGCTCGGCAGATGCGAGGCCGCGAGCATGTCCTCGCCGTCGAACATGATCGACGGCATGCCGAGGATGGTCGCATCCGGCTCGATGCCTTCGGCGGGTATCGCGAGCGTCGGCGAAATGACCTTCGCGTGCGCACCTCGGCGGCGAGCGCATCCTTCACGGCCTTGATAGTCGCGGCATCCGCACCCTTCGCGGCGAGGATCGCCACCTTGCGCGTCTTGATGCCCGGCACCGTCTTGGCGACGATCGACAGCGCTGGCGACTCGTTGACCGAGGACTTGCCGAGCCCATCGGCATCGGCGTTCTTCTTCGGCGCGGGCAAGCCGATGTTCTCGGCAACGCGCGCGCGGCCAGCGTTTCATCGATATTGGCGAGGATGCCCAACTGACGCTCGCGGATATTCTTGCGCTCCACCTTGCTCAGTTCGAACAGAACAAGTAACCGCCCACGATGTGAGCCTTCTCCAGCTCCGTCATGCTGTTCCAGAACAGCGTTGCCTGCGAGTAGTGATCCCTGAACGACAGCCTGCGCACGCGGATCTTCGCGCCTTCCACGCGCTCCGTGTAGGTCTCGAAACCGCCTCCCGCCGCCGGCGCGGTTTCCTTCGGCCATCCGCCGTCGATGGAATTCGGCTCGTAAGACGCCTGCCCCTTGTCGATGGTCTGCCGGTGCATCGCGTCGCGCTGGCCGTTGTGCAGCAGCGCAAGCGGCCGGTTGATCGGAATCTCGTGGAAGTTGGGGCCGCCCAGACGGCTGATCTGCGTATCGGTGTATGGGTGTATGAGAACAGGCGGCCCTGCAATAACGGATCGTTCGTGAAATCGAGGCCCGGCACGATATGCCCGGGACAAAACGCAACCTGCTCCGTCTCCGCGAAGAAGTTGTCCGGATTGCGGTTGAGCGTGAGCTTGCCGATCATCTTGAGCGGCACCAGTTCTTCGGGAATCAGCTTGGTCGGATCGAGCAGGTCGAAGTCGAACTTGTGTTCGTCCTCTTCCTCGACGATCTGCACGCCGAGTGCCCATTCTGGATAGTTGCCGTTGTCGATCCCTCCCACAGGTCGCGCCGATGAAAGTCGGCGTCCTTGCCCGCGAGCTTCTGCGCTTCGTCCCACAACAGCGATGCGGAGCCGATGGTCGGCCGCCAGTAGAACTTGACGAAGCGTCCCTTGCCTTGCGCGTTGACGAAGCGGAACGTTCAGGCCGTTGGCCGGTTTGTCGTTCTGATGAGATTCGTTCATCGCAATGTCGGGTCCGTCTGTGCAATGCATCTTATCAATCCGCGACGGTACGCCCAGCCGTGCGGGAGCACGTAAGAGGCTACGTGAAAGAGGCAAGAGCGTTTGGCGAATTGTGTCGATAGTTGGCGATCTGTGGCGCGTCATGTCCATGTCACAGACCTTTACGATGCTTCCGCCTGAATGTCGAAGCGGCCATTTCACGGCCCTTTCCCGACCTGACGCTTCCCCGACAAGAGAGATCAACATGACCAAGCTGCTGCCCGTCGTAGCCGCCGCCGTAACGCTGTTCGCCACGCTGCCTGCATACGCCGCCGATGCAGTCGTTCTGTCGTTCTGTACACCGCCGACGGTCTGGAAAATCTCTACAAGGACGTGCTGCCCGCGTTCGAGAAGAAAGAAGGCGTGAAGGTCAACATCGTCACGGCGGGTAGCGGCGAAGTGGTGAACCGCGCGCTCGTCGAAAAAGATTCGCCGAAGGCCGACGTGCTCGTCACGCTGCCGCCGTTCATTCAGCAGGCGCAACAAGGCGCCCTGCTGCAGCCGTATCAGAGCGCGTGAACTACAAGAACATGCCGGCCATCGCGAAGGCGTCGGACGGTGCGTAGGCGACCTTCGTTAACAACTACTTCTCGTTCGCGATCAACCCGGAAAAGACCAAGAGTGCGCCGAAGACTTTCTCGGATCTGCTGCATCCCGATTACTCGGGCAAGATCGCGTATTCGAATCCGGCCACCGCCGGCGACGGCATGGCGGTCATCATCCTGACCTCGGCGCTGATGGGTGAAGATCAGGCATTCAAGTATCTGACGTCGCTCGAGAAGAGCGCCAAGTTCCACACCAAGGGCACGGGCTATCTCGACGTGCTGCTCTCGCGTAACCAGATCGCCTTTGCCAACGGCGACCTGCAGATGGACCTCGACGACGCGGCCAACGGCGGTCTGTCGATCAAGCCGCTTTTTCTGTCGCACAAGGCCGGCGAAGTGCCGACCACGTTCCAGTTGTGCCGTATGCGATCAGCCTCATCAAGGGCGGCCCGAATCAGGCGGAAGGCAAGAAGCTGATCTCCTCGGAAGTGCAGGCGAAGGTGTGCCGGACACCTATGGCATTCCGGGCCGCACCGACGTGCCGCTCGCGGGCAAGAATGGCGAAGCCGTCAAGCAGGCGATCCACGGCGTGAAGCTGATTCCGGTGGACTGGAGGAATCAGGTGATGGAAAAGAAGGCGGGCTGGACCGAGCGCTGGAAGAACGAAGTGATCGGCAACACCAGCAAGCAGACCGAAGTCGTCAAGCCGAAGTCCTGACGTGAGCGCCGTTCCCAAAGAAGCGTTCGGCGTTGATCAGACACCGGGCGTGCATGTCGACCGGCTCACCGTGCGTTTCGGTTCGCGCACGGTGCTGGATGACCTTTCGCTCACGATCCTCCGGCGCGGCGAGTTCCTCACCGTGCTCGGGCGCAGCGGCTGCGGCAAGACCACGCTGCTGCGCTTCATCGCGGGTTTCACTTCTGCCGACGCGCTCGCGGGCAAGCTCAGCGTCGCGGGCCGCGACCTGACGCATGTGCCGCCGCATCAGCGCAATCTGGGCTTGCTGTTCCAGAGCTATACGCTGTTTCCTAATCTGTCCGTGTTCGACAACGTCGCCTTCAGCTTGCGGGCGCGCAAGCTGAAGGCGACGGAAATCACGCGCTGCGTCGCGGATGCGTTGAAGCTCGTGCAATTGTCCGATGCCGCTCACGTGATGCCCGCGCAACTGTCGGGCGGCATGCAGCAACGCGTGGCGCTGGCGCGTGCGCTGGGTGCGCTGGTGATCGAGCCGGATGTGCTACTGCTCGACGAACCGCTTTCCGCGCTCGATGCGAATCTGCTGCGCGCATCGGTGCGCAGCGAACTGAAGGCGCTGCACAAGCGCGCCTGCCAAATCTCACCATCGTCTGCGTGATGCACGATCAGGACGATGCGCTCGTGCTGTCCGATCGCACGCTGCTGATGCGCGATGGCCGCATCGCGCAACTCGGCACGCCGTGCGAACGCTACGATGCGCCTAAGGACGGCTTCGTCGCACGCTATCTCGGTACGGCGAACCTGCTGCCGCCGCGCGTGGTGTTCCCGGTCGGCGATGCGCGTACGACGAGCGCGAGCGACCGCGTGCATCCGTCCGGAGAGCTTCAGGATCATGCCGCTGGGCGAAGGGCGTCTGCACGGCACGATCGCATCGATCGAATGGTACGGCTCGGTGCTGTCCGTGTCCGTCACGCTCGACGCCATGCCCAACGAGCCCGTGCTCATTTCGGCGCAGCGCGGACATATCATCGCCTGCCGGAAAAGGGCTCGCGCGTTTCACTCTGCTTCGAGGCTGATGATGTCGTCCTTGTACGCCCCTGAGAGCCTCGCGCAGGAAGGCGTCCTGAGCAAGGCCGAACTCGAGGCGCAATTCGCCGAGCACGCCAGGGCGGCCAAAAGCGCCGCGAGCACGCGGCGAACTGGCATCTGCTGTTCATTCTCGTCGTGGTGCTCGGACCGCTCGTGCTGTATCCGCTCGCGCGCATGGTGCTGTTAAGTTTCAGCGGCACGAACTGCCTCACGGCGCATCCGTACACGGCCGGCGTTCTTCGGCAATTCGGAGACGCGCGGGCTGATCGGCACGACGCTCGGCATTCTGTTCGCAAGCGTGACGCTTGCGTCCGTGCTCGGTGTCGCGCTCGCGTCGATGCTGTTCTTCAAGCCGTTTGCCGGCGTCAAGCTGCTGACGCGCTTCCTGGAATTGTTCGTCGCGTTTCCGTCGTTTCTGGTCGCGTTCACGCTGATCTTTCTGTACGGCTCGCAAGGTTCGGTGAGCATCGGCCTGCAGCGGCTGTTCTCGCTCGAATCGCCGCCGATGGATTTTCTGTTCGGCATCGGCGGCGTGATCCTCGCGGAAGTGGTGTTCTATGCGCCCTTCGTGGTGTGCCCGACGCTAGCCTCGTATGCGACGCTCGACATGCGTCTCATCGAAGCCGCCAAAAGCCTCGGTGCGAACGCCTGGATGGTCGCGATGAAAATGGTGCTGCCGCTCGCGTGGCCGGGCATCGCGGCAGGCACCATTCTGTGCTTTCTGCTGACGCTGAACGAATTCGGCATTCCATTCTTCTGGTGCTCGGCAGCGCCCATCTCGTCACCTTGCCGATCGCGATCAGTTCCGCGACCGTGTCGATCTCGACCTGCCCACGGCGGCGGCCGGGTCGGTCGTGATGCTGCTGATGTCGCTTTCGCTCTACTCTATACACTGTATCGGCGCGTCAACCGTAAAACCTTAAAACGAACGGCCGCGCGGGAGATCGTTGAGATGCTGCTTTCCGCTTCCCTGAGACCGCGCTCGCTGATGAGCGGCGCGTTAACGTGCCTCGTCGCGCTGGTGTGCTTCTGGCTGTTCGTGCTGCCGGTGATCGTGGTGGCGCTGTTCAGCGTCGCGTCGCACTGGTCCGGCACGATCCTGCCCGACGGTTTCAGCACGCACTGGTTCTCGCGCCTGTCGTCGAGCGACGTGGACGCGCGCTCGTCACGAGCCTGCGAGTGGGCTTCACGGTGGCGATCATTGGCACGATTCTGGGGCCGTGGCTCGCACTTGCGCTCGAAGGCCGCGACCGCCGCGGACTGGGCGCGGTGGTCGACGTTGTCGCGATGCTAGGCAACGGCGTGCCGAGCGTGGTGCTCGGCTTCGCGGTGCTGATCGCCTATCACAAGAAGCCGGTCGATATCTCCGGCTCGGCCGCGATCGTGGTGCTGGTGCAGCTCGCGCTGGTGTTGCCTGCCGTTCTGCTACCGCTGCGCCGCCGCGCTACACCCGGAACTGATGACGCTGCGCGAAGCCGCCGCGAGCCTCGGCACGCCGCCGCGCATGATGCTCATGCGCGGCGTGCTTCCGCAGCTGATGCCCGCGATCCGTGCAAGTCTGGCGCTCGGCTTCGCCCTGTCGCTGGGCGAACTGGGCGCAACGCTCACCGTGTATCCGTCGGGCTTCGCGACGGTGCCGATCGTCGTGGTGGGGGAGGTCAACCGCGGCTACTATCTGCCGGCCTCCGCGCTCGCGCTGATTCTGCTCGGCGTGTCGCTAGCCGCGCTTCTTCTGATTGCCGCGCGTTTGCTGTGCCGCTAAAGGCACGATGCCATAATGTCATAAAAAGGTTTTAGCAAGATTAATTCCGCTGGCCCTTAGCGGGCTAAAAATCCGGATGACGAAATAATTCTTACAGCATCATGCGGGCGCGGCAGGCCGTCCAGCTTTTGCCGCGACGACCATGCTTCTTGCGTCCGTCATACCAAAAATTAAATTGGCGTAACCTGCACATTCGGTCACACCGCACGCACCTGTGTGCTTACGATGATCGTCCGGGCCGGCGCCACCACACGTCTGCTTTGCGCACGTTCGGGCGAAACCCTTTTGCATGCATTCGCGGTCGTTGCATATGTCGCAAAAACCGGAGGTATCGGTGACATTCGTCGCTCTGGAATTCGAACATCTCAATAGTACCGTCGACGCGCTGCGTCGCTCCATCTCCAACCGCCGGATGTACGGCGTCGGCAAGGGCGCGGTTACCGCGCAGCCACGCGACTGGCTGCATGCGGTTGAACTCGCGGTCCGCGACCGCTTGGTGGCGCGCTGGATGCGCGCCACGCGGATGCAGTACGAACAGGATGTCAAACGCGTGTATTACCTGCTGATAGAGTTTCTGATCGGCAGAACCTTCTACAACGCGCTGCTCGCGCTCGGCATCTCTACGACGAGGTGAAGCAGGCGCTCGGTCAGATCGGCATCGATCTGTCGTCGCTGGAAGATTTCGAACCGAATGCCGCATTGGGCAACGGCGGTCTCGGGCGGCTGGCCGCATGTTTTCTCGATTCGATGGCGACGGTCGGCGTGCTGGGTTTCGGCTACGGCATCCGCTACGAGTACGGCATGTTTCGGCAGACCATTGTCGACGGCGATCAGGTCGAAATGCCCGACTACTGACTGCACGCGGGCAATCCGTGGGAGTTTCCGCGGCCAGAGGTGACCTGCACCGTGCACTTCGGCGGCCGCACCGTGCAGCACGACGATCGCACCGACTGGATCGACACCGAGCACGTCAACGCGATGGCCTACGACACGGTCATCCCCGGTTTCGATACGACCGCGACCAACACGCTGCACCTGTGGTCGGCGCGCGCCACCGACGAGTTCGATCTCTCTGCGTTCAATCAGGGCAACTATCGCCGCGCCGTGGAAGCGAAGAACACGTCCGAACATGTATCGCGCCTGTTGTATCCGGATGACTCGACACAAGCCAGCCGCGAGTTGCGGTTGCGTCAGGAGTATTTCTTCGTCTCCGCGACGATGCAGAACCTCATCCGCCGCTATCAGCGCACGCATACATACTTCGGGCGTCTCGCGGAAAAGGTCGCGGTGCATCTGAACGATACGCACCCGGTGCTCTCGATTCCCGAACTAATGTGTCTGCTGGTGGACCGCCATCATCTGCCGTGGGACAAGGCGTGGAAACTGATCCAGCAGATGTTCTCGTACACGAACCACACCCTGATGCCCGAGGCATTGGAAACGTGGAACGTGGAGATGCTCTCGCGCCTGTTGCCGCGGCATCTGAAGATCATCTTCGAGATCAACACGCAGTTCCTCAAGCAGGTGAGCGAGAAGTTCGGCCGCGACGTCGATCTGATCCGCCGCATCTCGCTCGTCGATGAGTACGGCCAGCGGCGCGTGCGCATGGCGCATCTGGCGATCGTCGCGAGCCACAAGGTCAACGGCGTGTCGAAGCTGCACTCACAACCAATGGTGCAGAACATCTTCATTTTCGGCCACACGACCGACGAGATCGAATCGCTGCGCGCGACGGGCTATCGGCCCCGGCAGATCTACGAGGAGAACCCGGAGCTGAAGGTCGCACTCGACCAGATTCGCCTCGGGCATTTCTCGCCGAAAGAGCCGCATCGCTTCTACGACATCTTCCATACGCGCTCGTGGACTAGGGCGATCACTACATGGTACTCACCGACTTCGACAGCTTCGACAAGACCCAATCGGAAGTCGATCTACGCTATTACTACTGTGTCACAAAACATTTGAGGTAGCACAGCAATATGGACATCTGTTTAA
>LFJI01000007.1 GCA_001235855.1 Candidatus Burkholderia brachyanthoides | reverse complement strand
AAGTCTCCGATTACAGCCAAGATCCAACGTCCCCTACATTCCCGGGACGCTTCAGGAAAAGGCGAATCCCGTGGATGCGCTGCGCGGACAATAAAACAATAGCCGACCCGGCGACACGCATCATCGTGGAAAAGCTCATCCGGGAGCGAAATGCTCTTCGCGCCGAGGTGAACATCCTGAAATCCCAAACGACCCTGACCATCGATCGTCGACCAATGAGGGCTACCAAGTCGTCGCAGGTAACGGCGGATGGCGGAACACGGTGGAGATTCAGCCCGGCCCCACGCTGAACAAATTGGAGCGCGAGGCGCTTGAGCACGTCATGTCGAAGGAGCTATGGGACGATGAAGGCTGGGCCGACGAAAAACACGGCCGGGTTGTCCGTGCAGCAGGGCCAAACGGCCGGCCTGTCTCGGACCATCTTCAAGCCAGGCTTCCGGCTTCCTGACGGCCATTCGACGGATACTCGCCTCGAACGACTGAATAACGCAAGGCCGTAGGTGAAATGAGAAGGCCCTGGGTGCGTGAGCAGCCAGGGCCTCATGTGGTGGAGCTGGGGGGAATCGAACCCCCGTCCGCAAGACTTTGCCAAGCAGTTCTACATGCGTAGCTGTCTGATTTGAGTCTCGCCATTACCGTCGCCCAGCAGCAGGCTACGGTAACCGCCAGTCACTTAATCTCGTCCAGAGCCGAGTGACCCGGCCCTGAACCAGCCAATGTAAATGACCGCTCTGTCTCTAGCCTTTCAGCCTTCAACCCGGACCATTGGCCTGCCGGTGAGCGGCTCGCCGCGATTAAGCAGCGAGAGCGTACGAAGAATCGTTTGCGCTTAAATGTTTTCCAGACAGATTAAACGAGCAAACTGGAGTGCTCGGCATGCCCTTCTTGACTCTATACCCACGTCGAAACCAGGTCAGCCCCTAATGACTCATAGTCTACCAGCTCTACCAGCGTTCAGCGAGCACTGGCAGTGCGACAACGACGCCAATGAGCGTTCGACTGCCGTAGTATTACTTCTATGGAGGCTCATGGAAACCTCCATAATTCTGCATTCTGCTCAGAGACCAAAGTGCCACTCACTCATCCTCTGAAGTATGGACGCTTAGGGGGCAGTCAGTTTGCAGTTACGTTTTCCCATTGATTAACGAGATGATGGGTCCTCGGTATGCCCTTACCGCTTCATAACATCTGTCGAAACCAGGTCGACCCCCAAAGCAGCAGAAAATAAATTATCTCACGGAAATGACACATGAGGCGAGTTGCGGGATTCTCAAGCACGCATGCCACGGACGCGCCTTAGCCTCGCGTCACCCGATGTCGCGCAGCAGTTGCTGCAATTCCTCGGGCGTGTCGACCACGTGATCGGCGTGCCAGCGTTGCGGCGGAATATCGTCGCCGCAATAGCCGTAGGCTGCCGCCACAGTGACCATGCCGGCAGCGAAACCAGCCTGCACGTCGCGCAGATCGTCGCCGATATAGACGATACGCTCCGGCACGGTATCGAGCAGTTCCGCCGCGTGTAGCAGCGGCGCGGGATGCGGCTTCGCGTGGGGCGTGGTGTCTCCACAGACCAGGCAACCCGCGCGTGTGTCGAGCCCGAGCAGCGCGACCAGCGGCTCCGACAGCCGCGTCACCTTGTTCGTGACGATGCCCCAGCGCACGCCACGCGCATTGAGTTGATCGAGCAGTTCGGGGATGCCCGGAAACAGCGTCGTCTCGATGCAGAGGTCCGCCTCGTAGTTGGCGAGAAACTCGTCGCGCATCGCCGCAAAGTCGTGATGATCCGGTCCGATCTCGAACGCGCCACTCAGCAAGCCGCGCGCGCCCGCCGAGGCGAACGGCCGCAGTATTTCCAGCGGACGCATTTCGAGCCCGCGATCGTGCCGCATCTTGTTCACGGCGGCGACTAGGTCGGGCGCGGTGTCGGCGAGCGTGCCGTCGAGGTCGAACAGCACGGCCTGGCAGAGCCCGAGCCGGTCTTTGTCGGCGGCGCGCTGGAGCAGGGGAGTCGGGTCGTCCGGTAGCGGCTTGGTCTGGATGGTGCTGGTGTTGTCGTCTTGGATCATGGTGTCAGGCTTCCCGTCGGCAAGCCATCATGTAGTTGATGCTCGTGTCGCTGGACAAGCCGAATTGCTTCGAAAGCGGGCGATACGTAATTCCTTTGATATCCACCGGCAGCAGCGACGCCGAACACGCGAACGTGGCGAGCTCCGACGGCTTGATGAAGCGCGAATAGTCGTGCGTGCCGCGCGGCAGCATGCGCGCGATATATTCCGCGCCGATCACCGCGAACAGATACGCCTTCGCGTTGCGATTGAGCGTGGAGAAAAACACCCAGCCGCCCGGCTTCACCAGCGTCGCGCCCGCGGCCACGGTGCCCGCCGGATTCGGCACGTGCTCGAGCATTTCCATGCATGTGACGACGTCGTACGAGCCGGGTTCCCGTGCCGCGAGCGCTTCCGCGGCAATTTCCTCGTATGCGACCTCGACGCCGCTTTCCAGACTATGCAGATCGGCCATACCGAGCGTGCTTGACGAAAGATCGATGCCTTTGACCTTCGCGTCGCGCACGGCCATTGATTCCGAGAGAATGCCGCCGCCGCAGCCGATGTCCACCACCTGCTTGCCCGTCAGATGAGCGTGCGCATCGATCCAGTCCAGCCGCACCGGGTTCAGTTCATGAAGCGGCTTGAATTCGGCGTTCGGGTCCCACCAGCGATGCGCGAGCTCGCTGAATTTCTGGAGTTCGTGGGGATCGACGTTGGTCATGTCAGCAATTGCCTTCAATAAGTCGTGAATCGGTTAACGACGAGTATATAGGTAGAGGTGGCGGGAAGGACGGGCAAAAAGCGGAATCGGCGCGGCGCGGGCTTATCCGCAATGGATTGCTCGAGTACAGGTCGGGCATAAAAAAACCCCGCCGAAGCGGGGGTTCGATCTGCGGCAATCCAGCTCGCGATTACTGCTGCGGCTGACGCGTCGTGCCGACAACTTCGACTTCCACGCGACGATCCGGTGCGAGGCAGGCGATGAGTTGCTTGCGGTTCTTCTGTTTGCAGCCCGTCGTGACCGGGTTGCGCTTGCCCTTGCCTTCCGTGTAGATGCGGTTGGCTTCGATGCCCTTGCTGACCAGGTAAGCCTTCACAGCTTGCGCACGGCGCAGCGACAGACGATCGTTGTACTTGTCCGAACCGATGCGGTCCGTGTAACCTGTTGCAACCACGACTTCGAGGTTCAGCTCGCCAATCTTCGATGCGAGATCGGCGAGCTTTTCCTTACCAGCCGGCTTCAGGACTGCCTTGTCGAAGTCGAACAAAGCGTCAGCCTGATAGGTAACCTTCTGCGACTGGATGACCGGGGGCGGCGGAGCGACCGGTGCCGGTGGCGTCGGTGCTTGCGCGACCAGCGCGCCATCGCACTTTGCGTTCGCCGTGGCGGGTGTCCAGAACGCATCGCGCCAGCAGAGTTCGTTCGTGCCGTTCATCCACACATACTCGCCCGTGCCGTTCACCCAGTTGTCATTGACAGCTTGTCGCGAGGCCGGCACCGATTGCGCCGAGGCCGATGCAGCCATAACTGCGGTAGCTGCAATGAATGCGAGCTTTGAAAGTTTATTCATACTTCTCCTCTCGAAATTGAGATTACCGCAGGTTTACTGCGAGCCTGTAGACGAAGACAAGTCATACATTGCTCGAAGCATAACATTCCCTACGGGGTGCAACGCGCTGTATAGGCTTCGAGCAGTGTCTAAAGTTTGTACGTTCGCATTTTGCCATATCGTTCCCTTGCAACGATAAAATATCTCCGCACCCGCCAAGCCCGCAACCTTATGTGGTGCATGAGCAACAAAATGGGGCCGGGAGCACGGCTATGGCAAAGAAGGGGCAAGTTGTGCGCACATTGCGTGCCTGAAAGCCAATTCCTGCGAATTCTTATCATCGCGGATACGCGCGTCTGCGGAACAATGATGCGGCATGATAGTCTGCCCAGGTGACGAATTGGGGGAAACGTTCCCTGATTTTTGTAAGTAATTGGTACGAGTCAGAATGTGCCGCGAGACGCACTGAAATGCTTCGCGCGCGGCACACACAATATTTATACGCTATGCGTCCGGGCGCGAATGCCGCGCATGGTAGAATTTCCTAATGCCGCTGCGTTCGCAGAGCGTAGGAAAGAAATACGAACGAAGAAATGCGCTGCAGATGCAGTGCGCGGCGTATGTCGGCTACGCGCCCTGGCCGGCGCATGTCACGCGGCTGGCAGGCAGGGCTCGTGAGTATCTCGAACGCGCTGCCGTGTTGTCGCTGCACAGTTCAAGACACGGATAATGGATCAATTCGCCAAAGAGACCCTGCCAATCTCCCTCGAAGAGGAAATGCGCCGTTCGTATCTCGATTACGCGATGAGCGTGATCGTGGGGCGTGCGCTCCCCGACGTCCGCGATGGCCTGAAGCCGGTGCACCGTCGGGCGCTTTACTCGATGCACGAGCTGAACAACGACTGGAATCGCCCGTACAAGAAGTCGGCGCGTATCGTCGGTGACGTGATCGGTAAGTACCATCCGCACGGCGACGCCTCGGTCTACGAGACGATCGTTCGCATGGCGCAGCCGTTTTCGCTGCGCTACATGCTGGTGGACGGTCAGGGCAATTTCGGTTCGGTCGACGGCGACAACGCTGCGGCCATGCGTTACACCGAAATTCGCATGGCGAAGATCGGCCACGAATTGCTGGCCGACATCGACAAGGAAACCGTCGACTTCGGTCCCAATTACGACGGCAGCGAAAACGAGCCCGAAGTTCTCCCGGCGCGTATCCCCAATCTGTTGATCAACGGTTCGGCCGGTATCGCGGTCGGCATGGCGACGAACATTCCGCCGCACAATCTGCGCGAAATCGTCGATGCCTGTCTGCATCTGCTGAACAATCCGCACACCACGGTCGACGAACTCATCGAAATCGTGCCGGCGCCGGACTTCCCGACGGCCGGCATCATCTACGGCGTCACGGGCGTGCGGGACGGCTATCGCACGGGCCGTGGCCGCGTCGTGATGCGCGCGGCCACGCACTTCGAGGAGATCGACCGCGGTCAGCGCATGGCGATCATCGTCGACGAGATTCCGTATCAGGTGAACAAGCGCACGCTGCTCGAGCGCATTGCCGAACTCGTCAACGAAAAGAAGCTGGAAGGCATCTCCGACATTCGCGACGAGTCCGACAAGTCGGGCATGCGCGTCGTCATCGAACTGAAGCGCGGCGAGGTGCCGGAAGTCATCCTGAACAATCTGTATAAGCAGACGCAGCTTCAGGACACATTCGGCATGAACCTGGTCGCGCTCGTCGACGGCCAGCCTAAGCTGCTGAATCTGAAGGAAATGATCGAGTGCTTCCTGTCGCATCGACGGGAAGTGCTGACGCGCCGCACTGTATATGAACTGCGCAAGGCGCGCGATCGCGGTCACGTGCTCGAAGGTCTCGCCGTCGCGCTGGCGAACATCGACGAGTTCATCGCGATCATCAAGGCTGTGCCCACGCCGCCGATCGCGAAGCAGGAACTGATGGACCGCCCGTGGGATTCGTCGCTCGTGCGCGAAATGCTCACGCGCACGGAAACCGAAGCATCGGGCGGACGCGCGACGTACCGGCCGGAAGGGCTGAATCCGGCGTATGGTCTGCAGGAAGACGGCCTATATAAATTGTCGGACGTCCAGGCGCAGGAAATTCTGCAGATGCGTCTGCAACGCCTGACTGGGCTCGAGCAAGACAAGATCACCAGCGAGTATCGCGACGTGATGGCGCAAATCTCCGACTTGCTGGACATCCTGGCGCGTCCAGAGCGTATTCGTCAGATGATCGTCGAGGAACTCGGCCAGATCCGCAACGATTTCGGCGACGACCGCCGTTCGCGCATCGAAATGAACGCGACGGAGCTCAACACCGAAGATCTGATCACGCCGCAGGAAATGGTCGTGACCATGTCGCATTCTGGTTACGTGAAGTCGCAGCCGCTGTCCGAGTACCGCGCGCAGAAGCGCGGCGGCCGCGGCAAGCAGGCGACGCAGATGAAGGAAGACGACTGGATCGACACGCTGTTCATCGCGAACACGCACGATCACATGCTGTGCTTCTCGAATCGCGGCCGCCTGTACTGGGTTCGCGTGTTCGAAGTGCCGCAAGGCTCGCGCAATTCGAGCGGCCGTCCGATCGTCAACATGTTCCCGCTGCAGGAAGGCGAGAAAATCAACGTCGTCATGCCAGTCAAGGAATTCTCGGCGGACAAATACGTGTTCATGGCGACCTCGCTCGGCACGGTCAAGAAGACGTCGCTTGAAGCGTTCAGCCGTCCGCTCAAGAAGGGCATCATCGCGGTCGATCTGGACGAGGGCGATTTCCTCATCGGCGCGGCCATCACAGACGGCGCGCACGACGTCATGCTGTTCTCGGACTCGGGCAAGGCGGTGCGCTTCGACGAGAACGACGTCCGCGCGATGGGCCGCGAAGCGCGCGGCGTGCGTGGCATGCAGCTCGAAGATGGGCAGCAGGTCATTGCCATGCTGGTCGCGGGCGGCGAGAACCAGTCGGTACTCACGGCCACCGAAAACGGCTACGGCAAACGCACGCCGATCAGCGAATACACGCGTCACGGTCGCGGCACGAAGGGCATGATCGCGATCCAGACCACTGAGCGGAACGGCCGCGTCGTCGCCGCGACGCTGGTGGAGCCGGAAAGCGAAATCATGCTGATCACGACGTCGGGCGTGCTGATCCGCACGCGCGTCTCCGAGATCCGTGAAATGGGGCGTGCAACTCAAGGTGTTACACTCATCAGCCTTGACGAGGGAACCAAGTTGTCCGGACTGCAACATATCGTCGAGGCGGAAGCCGAACTCGAAGGCGATGTCGGTCTAAACGGTTCCGCGGCAAAGCCGGACGACGCGGATGACAGCGAAGGTGACCCGACTGACGGAAACGGGGAAGGCGCCTGATATTTTTTGTATCGAACATGCCTCGTCGTCGCTTTTGAAAGCTCATATGGTTAAGCTGCGCGGCACTTGTCGTTGGGCGGCGCCGCTCGTCTCGGTGTGTGAGGCGGGTGTCTGCTGACAGGCAATAGCTCGTCGCCAGTGCTGAACTGGATATTTTTTACAGGGAGTGATAATGCAAGGACGTTTCAAGCAGTGGATGTTGCTGGCCGCTTTCGTGCCGATCTTCGCGATGGCCCAGTCGCTTCAGAATCAGGCGCCGGCCACCTCGGCCGCTCCGGCTCCGGCAGCAGCACCGGTTGATCCGGCCAAGCAAGCCGCGATCAAGGACCTGCTCGACGCGATCGACGCGCAGAAGCTGGTCGGCGCGATCAGCAACAGCGCACAGATGCAATCGAAGCAACTCGTGCCGGCCATCCTGTCCGACGCGCTCTCCGAGAACAAGTCATTGAACGACAAGCAGAAGCAGGCTGCCGTTCCGGCGCTGCAGAAGGACGCGGTGCCGAAGCTGGTCGATTCCGCCGGCCAGGTTTTCGCCACCGATGCCTTCCGCAAGGACGCCATGCAAGCTCAGTACGACGCCTACGCGAAGTACTACTCGACGGACGAGATCAAGGATTTGACCACGTTCTACAAGAGCTCGATCGGCCGCAAGTTCATCCAGGTTCAGGATCAGGTTGGCCGCGACGTCGTGAACGGTCTGATGCAAAAGTACATGCCGCAAGCCATTAAGGCGACGCGAACCCAAGCCGACTCGCTGGTTGCGGGCGTCAAGCCGGGCAAGTAAGAATGGTCGCTTAAGTCCGCGGAAATCGCCGGCGGGGCGTGCCGCCCCGCGCATTGGCGGGTTTTCAGGACAGTGCGATAATGGCTGCTTGCGTGCGAACGCAAGCAGCCATTTTTTTTCGGGCGCGAAAACGGGGTGTTTCGTTGAATCCGCGCCTGTCACTCGGAATTCCACATGCGCGTGTTCAATTTCTCCGCCGGTCCGGCCGCTTTGCCAGAAGAAGTGCTGAGGCAAGCCGCCGATGAAATGCTCGACTGGCGTGGCAGCGGCATGAGCGTGATGGAAATGAGCCACCGTGGTGCGGAATTCATGTCGATCCATGAAGAGGCGCTTGCCGATCTGCGCGAATTGCTGAACGTGCCGGCATCGCACCGGATTCTGTTTTTGCAGGGCGGTGGCATCGGCGAAAACGCCATCGTGCCAATGAACCTGCTCGGCAAGAAGCAGACCGCCGACTTTGTGGTGACCGGCTCCTGGTCGACGAAGTCGTTCAAGGAAGCGCAGAAATACGGCACGCCGCATCTCGCGGCAACGGGCAAGACCGAGGAAGGTTTCACGCGCGTGCCGGCGCTCAGCGAATGGAAGCTGTCGGACGATTCGGCTTACGTGCATCTGTGCAGCAACGAGACCATCGACGGCGTCGAGGCGTTCGAGATTCCCGATCTCGGCGACATTCCGTTCGTCGCGGATGCCTCCTCGCACATCCTGTCGCGCCCGATGGATATCGCCAAGTACGGCGTGCTCTTCGGCGGCGCGCAGAAGAACATCGGCATGGCGGGCGTGACGGTCGTGATCGTGCGGGAAGACCTGCTGGATCGCGCGCTGCCCATTTGCCCGTCGGCGTTCGAATGGAAGACTGTCGCCGAGAACAATTCGATGTTCAACACGCCGCCGACCTACGCCATCTACATCGCGGGTCTGGTTTTCAAGTGGTTGAAGAAGCAGGGCGGCCTGCCGGGCATCGAGGCGCGCAACGTCGAAAAGGCGGAGCTGCTGTACGACGCCATCGATTCCAGCGATTTCTATCTCAATAAAATCGAGCGGCAAAACCGTTCGCGCATGAATGTGCCGTTCTTCCTCGCGGACGAATCGCGCAATGCCGATTTTCTGGCCCACGCCAAGGCGCGCGGCCTGCTGCAACTGAAGGGCCACAAGTCCGTCGGCGGCATGCGGGCATCGATCTACAACGCGGTGCCGGTCGAGGGCGTCAAGGCTCTCGTCCAATACATGAAGGAATTCGAGCGGACGAGCGCGTAAGCGTCATCGTTCCTCCCACTGCATATTCAAAAGTACCGCATGGACGACGAACTCAACTCAAAACTCAAACCGCTGCGTGAGCGCATCGACGCGCTCGACGCGCAACTCATCACGCTCCTGAATCAGCGCGCGTCCGTCGCGCTCGAAGTCGGCGAGGTGAAAATGCATTATAATGTGCCGGTGTTTCGCTCGGAGCGTGAGATGCAGGTCATCGCGCGTTTGCAGGAGATGAGCGCGGGGCCGCTGGCGGCGGATCACATCGCGTCGATCTGGCGCGAGATCATGGCCGCGAGCCGCACGCTCGAGCAGACGCTCAGCGCGGCGTTTCTCGGGCCGGTCGGCACCTACAGCGAACAGGCGATGTTCGAATACTTCGGTTATTCGATCGAAGGGCTGCCGTATCCGTCGATCGACGAAGTGTTTCGTTCGGTCGAGGTCGGCACGGCGCAGTACGGTGTCGTGCCCGTCGAGAATTCGACCGAAGGCGCGGTGTCGCGCACGCAGGATTTGTTGCTGAGCACGTCGCTTCTGATCGGCGGCGAACTCGCGCTGCCGATTCATCACAATCTGCTGACCGCGTCCGGCAAGCTCGACGGCGTGACGCGCGTGTGCGCGCATCCTCAGGCGCTCGCGCAGTGTCAGCGCTGGCTCACCGCGAACGCGCCGCATCTGGAGCGCCAGGTGGTGTCGAGTAACGCGGAAGCCGCGCGCATCGCGGTATCCGATCCGACCGTCGCGGCCATCGCGGGCGACCGCGCCGCCACGCATTACGGCCTCGGCGTCGTGTACTCGCTGATCCAGGACGATCCGCAAAACCGCACGCGCTTCGTGATCGTCGGCAAGCAGCCGACCGGCCGCAGCGGTCACGATCAGACCTCGATCATCGTCACCGTCACGAACGAAGCCGGCGCGGTGTTCAAGCTGCTGGAGCCACTCGCGCAGCACGGCGTGTCGATGACGCGCTTCGAGTCGCGTCCCATGCGCTCGGGCGCGTGGGAGTATTACTTCTATATCGATATCGAAGGGCATCGCGACGACGCGTCGGTTGCCGACGCGCTGGAAGACCTCGGACGCAAGGCCGCATTCCTGAAGATTCTCGGGTCGTATCCGCGCTCGCGCTGAAGTGACTTGGGCCGTCGCACGCGTGTGCGACGGCCTGATTTCTCTCGCGTCGGACGACGCGTTTTTATCGATGTCCAGTGGCAGCGTTCTCTTTCAATAAACTGGTTATTTTCGGCGTCGGCCTGATCGGCGGGTCGCTCGCGCGCGCGTTGCGTGAGCGGGCGGGCGCGACGGGCCGCGTGGTCGGCGTCGGACGTTCGGCGGTCTCGGTCGCGCGTGCGCTCGAACTCGGCGTGATCGACGAAGCCGCCGCGCTCGACGACGATGCGGCGCTCGCCCGCGCGCTCGAAGGCGCCGATTTCGTGCTGCTCGCGGCGCCTGTCGCGCAGACGGGGCCGCTGCTCGCGCGCATCGCACCGTATCTCGCGGCGAACACCGTCGTCACGGACGCCGGCAGCACGAAGGGCGACGTCGTCGCGGCGGCGCGTGAGGCGCTGGGCGCACGCGCCGCGCAGTTCGTGCCGGGGCATCCGATCGCTGGTCGCGAGTCGAGCGGGGTCGATGCGGCGTTGCCCGCGTTGTACGTCGATCGCAACGTCGTGCTGTGTCCGCTCGCCGAAAACGCGTCCGCCGATGTCGAACGCATCGCCGCGATATGGCGCGCGACCGGCGCGTGCGTGCATCGCATGAGCGAAGCGCAGCACGACCGCGTGTTCGCATCGGTGAGCCATTTGCCGCATGTGCTGTCGTTCGCGCTCGTCGATCAGATTCTCGATGCGCCCGACGCGCAGCTCAAATTTTCGTTCGCGGCGGGCGGTTTCCGCGATTTCACGCGGATCGCGGCATCGAGCCCGGAAATGTGGCGCGACGTGTGTCTTGCCAACCGCACGGCGCTGCTGGCGGAACTCGATGCGTACACCGACGTGCTCGTGCGTTTCCGCGCCGCGATCGAAGCATCCGACGGCGCGGCGCTCGAAGCGGCGTTCGCGCGCTCGCGGGTTGCGCGAACAGAATGGCAGGAACGCGGCGCGCTGAAATCCCCGGGCGAATCCGCCGCGAAATAAGGAAACACAATGGAACATCTCGATCTCGGACCTTACGCTCGCGCGTCCGGCACGGTGCGGCTGCCCGGCTCCAAGAGCATTTCGAACCGCGTGCTGCTGCTCGCGGCGCTGTTAAACGGCGAAACGTCGATCACGAATCTGCTCGATTCCGACGACACGCGCGTCATGATCGTGGCGCTGAAAACGCTCGGCGTTACGGTGCGGCAGGACGGCGAACACGTGACCGTCGGCGGCACGGGCGGCGCGTTTCCGTCGAAATCGGCAGAGCTTTTCCTTGGCAACGCGGGAACGGCGGTGCGTCCGCTGACGGCGGCGCTCGCGGTGAACGGCGGCGAGTATCGCGTGCACGGCGTGCCGCGCATGCACGAGCGGCCGATCGGCGATCTCGTCGATGGCCTGCGTCAGATCGGCGCCGCAATCGACTACGAACTCAACGACGGCTTTCCGCCACTCAAGATTCATCCGGCGAAGATCGCCATCGACAAACCCATTCGCGTGCGTGGCGACGTGTCGAGCCAGTTCCTCACCGCGCTGCTGATGAGCCTGCCGGTGATCGAAGGCCGCAACGGTCCGGTGACGGTCGAAGTCGAGGGCGAACTGATCTCGAAACCGTATATCGAGATCACGGTTCGGTTGATGGAGCGTTTCGGCGTCGCGGTCGAGCGTGAGGGCTGGGCGCACTTCACGGTCGCGGCTGAAGCGAGCTACTGCTCGCCGGGCGCGATCATGGTCGAAGGCGATGCGTCGTCGGCCTCGTATTTCCTTGCGGCGGGCGCGATCGGTCACGGTCCGGTGCGGGTGGAAGGCGTCGGGCGCGCGAGTATCCAGGGCGATATCGGTTTCGCGGATGCGCTCAATCGCATGGGCGCGAATGTCATGATGGGCGATGACTGGATCGAAGTGCGCGGCGTCGAGTCGGACAACGGCAAGCTGCTGCCCATCGACATGGACTTCAACCTGATTCCCGATGCCGCGATGACCATCGCCGTCGCCTCGCTGTTCGCGAGCGGCACGACCACGCTGCGCAACATCGCGAGCTGGCAGGTGAAGGAAACTGACCGCATCGCCGCGATGGCGACCGAATTGCGCAAGGTCGGCGCGACGGTCGTGGAAGGCGCGGATCACCTCGTCGTGACACCGCCCGCGACGCTCACGCCGAACGCCGCCATCGATACCTACGACGATCACCGCATGGCGATGTGCTTCTCGCTGGTCAGTCTCGGCGGCGTGCCGGTGCGGATCAACGATTCGAAGTGCGTGAACAAGACTTTTCCGGACTACTTCAACCGTTTCGCAACGCTCGTTAAGGCGTAATTCGGACGGTGTACCGTGAAACGCGAGGCATTTGTTTTCAATGACAGCAATAACGGGCCAGAATTAATGAAACCGACCCGTCCATTCGACCCCACACCTGTCATCACCATCGATGGTCCGACGGCATCGGGCAAGGGCACGGTCGCGGCGCTCGTTGCGGCGACGCTGGGCTTTCACCTGCTCGACAGCGGCGCGCTGTACCGGCTCGCGGCTCTGGCGAGCTTCCGCTACGACGTGGACAAGGACGACGCACCGGCGCTCGCCACGCTGATCGATTCGCTCCACATCACCTTCCACGAAGGATGCGCGCAGCTCGACGGGCTCGACGTATCCACGGAAATCCGTGCCGAGGAAGTGGGTAATCGCGCCTCGGCGATCGCCGTGCATCCGGACGTGCGCTACGCGCTGATCGCCCGCCAGCGGGCCTTCTGCAAGCGCCCCGGACTGGTCGCGGACGGCCGCGACATGGGCACTGTGATCTTCCCCAACGCCACGTTGAAGGTGTTTCTGACCGCCAGTGTCGAGGCACGTGCGGCCAGACGGCATAAGCAATTGATGCAAAAAGGTTTTTCTGCTAATATAAATAACTTGCTACGAGATTTGCGCGAGCGCGACGCCCGGGACATGAGCCGGGCCACCGCGCCGCTCAAGCCCACGGCGGACGCGAAGACGCTGGACACCTCCGGTTTGTCGGTCGATCAAGCGGTCGAACAGATTATCTTCTGGTTCAGCGAGATGCGCTTGTAAAGAGTAGTCGTTGTGAAGTAAGGTGCTCCGCCGGGAGGCGGGGCGTGTGTTAAACCATTAACCCCGTGCGGTTTCGCGCATATCGGGCCCCATCCGGGCAATTCGAGGTTCATTTCGAACCACGCGCAAGACTGTGCAAATATCGATTTTTATGTCCGACCTGCAAACCTCCACCCCGAATACCGAATCCTTTGCTGCTCTGTTCGAAGAGTCGCTGACCAAGCAAGACATGCGCGCCGGCGAAGTGATCTCCGCCGAAGTCGTGCGCGTCGACCACAACTTCGTGGTCGTCAACGCTGGTCTCAAGTCCGAAGCCTATATTCCGCTCGAAGAATTCCTGAATGACGCGGGTGAAGTGGAAGTGCAGGCGGGCGACTTCGTTTCCGTCGCGATCGACGCGCTGGAAAACGGCTATGGCGACACCATCCTGTCGCGCGACAAGGCGAAGCGTCTGGCTTCGTGGCTGTCGCTGGAAAAAGCGCTGGACAACAACGAACTCGTGACCGGCACGATCACGGGCAAAGTCAAGGGCGGCATGACTGTCATGGTCAACGGCATCCGCGCGTTCCTGCCGGGTTCGCTCGTCGACACGCGTCCGGTCAAGGACACGACGCCGTACGAAGGCAAGACCCTCGAATTCCGCGTCATCAAGCTCGACCGCAAGCGTAACAACGTGGTGCTGTCGCGCCGCGCGGTGATCGAAGCCACGCAAGGCGAAGAGCGCGCAAAGCTGCTCGAAACGCTAAAGGAAGGCGCGATCGTCGAAGGCGCGGTCAAGAACATCACCGACTACGGCGCGTTCGTGGACTTGGGCGGCATCGACGGCCTGCTGCACATCACCGACATCGCATGGCGTCGTGTGCGTCACCCGTCGGAAGTGCTGTCGGTTGGCCAGGAAGTCACCGCCAAGATCCTCAAGTTCGACCAAGAGAAGAACCGCGTCTCGCTCGGCATCAAGCAACTGGGCGACGATCCGTGGGAAGGCATCTCGCGTCGTTACCCGTCGGGCACGCGCCTGTTCGGTAAGGTCACCAACATCACCGACTACGGCGCATTCGTCGAAGTGGAATCGGGCATCGAAGGTCTCGTCCACGTGTCGGAAATGGACTGGACCAACAAGAACGTCGCGCCGTCGAAGGTTGTTCAGCTGGGCGATGAAGTCGAAGTCATAGTTCTCGAAATCGACGAAGACCGCCGCCGTATATCCCTCGGCATGAAGCAGTGCAAGCCGAATCCGTGGGATGACTTCAGCCGCAACTTCAAGAAGGGCGATAAGATCAGCGGCGCCATCAAGTCGATCACCGACTTCGGCGTGTTCATCGGTCTGCCTGGCGGCATCGACGGTCTGGTTCACCTGTCGGATCTGTCGTGGTCGGAAACCGGCGAAGAAGCCGTCCGCAAGTACAAGAAGGGCGACGAAGTCGAAGCCGTGGTTCTGGGCATCGATGTCGAGAAGGAACGCATCTCGCTCGGTATCAAGCAGCTCGAAGGCGATCCGTTCAGCAACTTTGTCGTGGTCAACGACAAGGGCGCGATTGTCGACGGCGTCGTGAAGTCGGTCGATCCGAAGGGCGCGGTCGTTACGCTGTCCGGCGAAGTCGAAGGCTACCTGCGTGCTTCGGAAATCGCACAAGACCGCCTGGAAGATGCGCGCAACGTGCTGAAGGAAGGCGACAAGGTCAACGCGATGATCATCAACATCGATCGCAAGTCGCGTGGTATCAACCTGTCGATCAAGGCGAAGGATTCGGCCGAACAGCAGGAAGCCATGCGCAACCTGCAGGGCGATTCGAATGCCGCCGCGACCGGTACGACCAACCTCGGCGCGCTGCTCAAGGCCAAGCTCGACGGCCAGAACAGCTAAGCCTTAAAGGCACTGCTGCAGAATGACCAAAAGTGAATTGGTCGCCCAGTTGGCGTCGCGATTTCCGCAACTTGTCCTCAAAGATGCGGATTTCGCGGTGAAGACGATGCTCGATGCGATGTCGGAGGCTTTAGCCAACGGTCATCGCATCGAGATTCGCGGCTTCGGCAGCTTCGGGCTCAATCGTCGTCCGTCACGCGTCGGACGCAATCCCAAATCGGGTGAGAAGGTGCTGGTGCCGGAGAAATTCGTGCCGCACTTCAAGCCAGGCAAGGAATTGCGCGAGCGCGTCGATGGTCGCGAGGGCGAGCCGTTGAAGCAGTCGAATGACGACGATGCGGACGATCTTTGATCGGCGCATCTCGGCTGAGGACACCTTCAGTTCGCGGCGTCGCCATGAGGCAATCGACCGGAAAAGCACCCTCAGGGTGCTTTTTTATGGGCGCTCGGTTTGTTGCGGGATGCACTCGATCTCACGCGACGGGTGCGGCGTTTGCTCCCTCGTTTGCTTTTGCCACGGACGCTGCGAATTCCGCGCATCGCATCACGCCTTGAACATGGAAATGCGCCGCAATCGACGCGCGGCGCGTGCCCGTATGCCCATCTAAATGCATCAATTACAATACCGGTCACTTTGACCGGATATTCAATCGTGCGGGCCGCGCCGGCAGGTCGGCTGAAAGTCACAACCGCAAGCGAGAGACCCTTCATGAAATTTATCGTCTGGCTGATCCGCGTTCTGGTTTTCGTGTTGCTGCTCGTGCTGGCGCTTGCCAATACCCAGCCAGCGACGCTGAACTTCCTCGCAGGCTACGCCTGGGACGCGCCGCTGATCCTGATCGGTCTGGCGTTCTTCGTCGTGGGGTTGCTGGTGGGCCTCGTGTCGGCCGTGCCGGCCATGCTACGCCTGCGCATGGAGAATGGGCGCCTAAAGCGCGAACTGCGCGCCACGCGGGAAGTGACGCCCGTGAAGGAAGAGCCGCCGATGCCGCCGCTCATTTGAGCTTCGCGTTCGCGCCGTCACGTCAGCCTCGCCAAGATTGCTGCGAATAAGCAGACATTAAACTGACTTTTCGACTTCAATCGCATGGATCTAGATTTTTGGTGGCTGCTCGTCATCCCTGTCGCGTTCGCGCTGGGTTGGGTGACGTCCCGTTACGACCTGAAAACGCTGCTGTCCGAAAACGCGAACCTGCCGCGCTCGTATTTCCGCGGCCTCAATTTCCTGCTGAACGAGCAGCACGACAAGGCGATCGATGCGTTCATCGAAGTCGCCAAGCTCGACCCCGAAACCATCGAACTCCACTTCGCGCTCGGCAACCTGTTCCGGCGTCGCGGCGAGACGGATCGCGCGATTCGCGTGCATCAGAATCTGTTGAGCCGTGCGGATCTGCCCGCCGCCGAACGCGATCACGCTCTCTACGAACTCGGGCAGGACTTTCTGAAGGCAGGTCTGCTGGATCGCGCCGAAGAAACCTTTCGCGCGCTCGAATCCGGCGAGTACTCGCTCGGCGCGCAACGTGCGCTGCTGACCATCTACGAAATCGAAAAGGACTGGCCGAAGTCGATCGAGACGGCCGAGCGCATCGAAAAGATGGGCGCGCCGTCGCTGCATCTGGAAATCGCGCACTTTCACTGCGAACTGGCGCAGGAAGCGTTGCAGCGCAAGAATCCCGATGGCGCGCGCAGTGAGTTGAAACTCGCGCTGGCATCGAATCCGGACAACGTGCGCGCGACCATTCTCGCGGGCGATGTCGAAGCCGCCGCCGGCAATCTCGACGGCGCGATCGTGAACTGGAAACGCGTCGAAGCGCAGAACGAAGCGTACTTGCCGCTCGTCGCCGAAAAGCTGACGAAGGCGTACAGCGCGCTCGGCCGCAAGGAAGAGGGCGTCGATTTGCTGATCGATTACGCGATGCGTTATCCGTCGAACGATCTGCTCGATGTCGCTTACAAGCACGTTCAGGAACTGCGCGGCCTGGAAGCGGCGCACGCGCTCGCATGCAAGCAGATGCAGGCCGCGCCGAATCTCGCCGGCATGACGCGCCTGCTCGAAGCGCAGGAAGCCACCGCGGAAGAACCGCGTCGCGGCGAACTGGAGTTGATGCGCAATCTGGTGAAACAGCGCACGAAGAATCTGCCGCGCTACACGTGTCAGGCGTGCGCTTTCCGCGCGCGTCTATTCTATTGGCAATGCCCCGGCTGCGGCGGCTGGGAAACCTACGCGCCGCGTCGAACCGATCACGAGTTCGACCTGAGCGCCGTATCCGCCCACGCTTTTGAAGATTCATCGAGCAGCCCATGAAAATCACCATCGTCGGCACTGGTTATGTCGGTCTCGTCACCGGCGCGTGTCTTGCCGAGATCAGCAATGACGTGTTTTGCGTGGACGTCGATCCGCGCAAGATCGAAATTCTCAACAACGGCGGCGTGCCGATTCACGAACCCGGTCTGCAGGAGATGCTCAACCGCACGCGCGCGGCGGGCCGCATCCAGTTTTCGACCGACATGAAGGCGAGCGTCGAGCACGGCGACATTCAATTCATCGCGGTCGGCACGCCGCCGGATGAAGACGGTTCCGCCGATCTGCAATACGTGCTCGCAGCGGCCCGCAATATCGGCAAGTATTCGAACGGTTTTAAGGTGATCGTCGATAAATCGACGGTGCCGGTCGGCACGGCGCTGCACGTGCGCCACGCCATCCACGAAGAATTGCAGGCGCGCGGGTTCGGCGATTCGGCGGAGCATCGTTTCTCGGTCGTGTCCAATCCGGAGTTCCTGAAGGAAGGCGCGGCAGTGGACGACTTCATGCGTCCGGACCGCATCGTGATCGGCATCGACGACGACGAGGACGGCAATCGCGCGCGAGAGAAGATGCGCCGCCTCTACGGGCCGTTCAACCGCAATCACGAACGCACGCTGTATATGGACGTGAGTTCGGCGGAATTCACGAAATACGCTGCCAACGCGATGCTCGCCACGCGCATCTCGTTCATGAACGACCTGTCGAACCTGGCTGAAACCGTCGGCGCGGATATCGAGGCGGTGCGGCGCGGCATTGGCTCGGACCCGCGCATCGGCTATAACTTTTTGTACGCGGGCTGCGGTTACGGCGGCTCGTGCTTCCCGAAGGACGTGCAGGCGCTCGTTCAGACGGCGCGTGAGAACGGGCATCGGTTGCGTATTCTCGAAGCGGTCGAAGACGTCAATCACGACCAGAAGGAAGTGCTCGTCAACAAGGTCGTGAAGCGCATGGGCGAGGACCTGCGCGGACGCACCTTCGCGATGTGGGGTTTGGCGTTCAAGCCGCAAACCGACGATATGCGCGAGGCGTCGAGCCGGCGCATCACAGCGGCGCTGTTAGCGCGCGGCGCGACCGTGCACGCGTACGATCCGGTCGCGATGCACGAAGCCGAGCGCGTGTTCGCACTCGATCTCGCGAACAGCCCCGAGGACATGAAACGTCTGCATCTCGTCGGCACGCAGCATGAGGCGTTGAAGGGCTCGGACGCGCTCATCATCGTGACGGAATGGAAGGAGTTCAAGAGCCCGGATTTCGGGTACTTGAAGAGCGCGTTGAAGACGCCGGTGATCTTCGACGGTCGCAATCTGTATGAACCGGAGTCGATGGCCGAACTGGGCATCGACTACTACGCAATAGGAAGGCCCCATGTCGAACTCGACCACCACGCTCACCGCGTCGTCTAATCCCGCCGACATTCCCGTCGTGCCGCGCGCGCGCATTTCCGCCGCGCGTGTGCTCGTCGTCGGCGATGTGATGCTCGACCGCTACTGGTTCGGTGATGTCAACCGCATCTCGCCGGAGGCGCCCGTGCCCGTGGTGTGGGTGCAGAAGCGCGAAGACCGCCTCGGCGGCGCGGCCAACGTCGCGCGCAACGCGGCAGCGCTGGGCGCGCAGGCGGGCTTGCTGTGCGTGGTCGGGCACGACGAGCCGGGCGAGCGCATCGTCGAACTGCTCGGCGAGAGCAAGGTCAACGGTTACATGGAGCGCGACCCGGATCTGCCGACCACCATCAAGCTGCGAGTGTTGTCGCGTCAGCAGCAACTGCTGCGCGTCGATTTCGAGGATGCGCCGAATCACGAAGTGCTGCGCACGTGTTCGGACCGCTTCACGGATCTGTTGCCGCAGCACGACGTGGTGCTGATGTCCGACTATGCGAAAGGCGGCCTGACATACGTCACCGAGATGATCGGCGAGGCGAAGCGCGCGGGCAAACCCGTGCTGGTCGACCCGAAGGGCGACGAATGGGAGCGTTATCGCGGCGCCACGCTCACCACGCCGAACCGCTCGGAGTTGCGCGAAGTGATCGGCAACTGGAAGTCCGAGGAAGATCTGCTCGATCGCGTGACGAAGCTGCGCGCGGAACTCGAGCTTTCCGCGCTGCTGCTCACGCGCTCCGAGGAAGGCATGACGCTCTTCACGGAGAACCAGGTGTTGCACACGTCGGCCGAAGCACGCGAAGTGTATGATGTCTCGGGCGCGGGCGACACCGTCATCGCAACGGTCGCGACCATGCTGGGCGCGGGCGTCCCGTTGGTCGACTCGATCGTCTATGCGAACCGCGCGGCGGGTATCGTCGTCGGCAAGCTTGGCACGGCGACCGTCAACTACAACGAACTCTTCGCCTGAACTCAAGCAAATCACCATGACCCTCATCGTCACCGGCGCGGCCGGGTTCATCGGCAGCAATATCGTCAAGGCGCTCAATGATCGCAGCGAGCATCGCGTGATCGCGGTGGACAATCTCACACGCGCGGACAAGTTCAAGAATCTGGTCGATTGCGAGATCGACGATTATCTCGACAAGACCGAATTCGTCGAGCGCTTCCGCCGTGGTGATTTCGGCAAGGTGCGCGCGGTTTTTCATGAAGGCGCTTGTTCGGACACGATGGAAACCGACGGCCGCTACATGATGGACAATAACTTTCGCTACAGCCGCGACGTGATGGATATCTGCCTCGAGCAGGGCGCGCAGTTCCTGTACGCGTCGTCGGCGGCCACGTATGGCGGATCGAGCCGCTTCGTCGAAGAGCGCGAGTACGAAAAACCGCTCAACGTGTACGGCTATTCGAAGCTGCTGTTCGATCAGATCGTGCGTCAGACCATGCCGAAGGCCAAGACGCAAATCGCGGGCTTCCGCTACTTCAACGTGTACGGTCAGCGTGAGACGCACAAGGGACGCATGGCGTCGGTGGCGTTCCACAACTTCAACCAGTTCCGCTCGGAGGGCCGCGTCAAACTGTTCGGCGAATACAACGGCTATGCGGCCGGTGAGCAGACGCGCGACTTCATTTCCGTCGAAGATGTCGTGAAGGTCAATCTGTACTTCCTTGACCATCCGGCTAAATCGGGCATCTTCAATCTCGGCACGGGACGCGCTCAACCGTTCAACGACATCGCCTCGACAGTCGTGAACACTTTGCGTAGCATGAACGGCGAAACGGTGCTTTCGCTCGCGGAACTCGTGCAGCGCGGGCTGATCGAGTACATTCCGTTCCCCGATGCGTTGCGCGGTAAGTATCAGTGCTTCACTCAGGCGGACCAATCGAAGCTGCGCGCCGCTGGTCACGCCGCGCCGTTTTTGACGGTTCAGGAGGGTGTGGACCGCTACGTGCATTGGCTATCCGGCCAGCTATAAACGCAGAAGAAGTCTCTCTATACTGGGTCTCGCGGTCGGCACTCTTCGCCGGCCCGTTTTCACGGAGAGCCAGTCATGTTCAAGCAAGTTCTTTCCTCGCTTGTCGCGCTCGCGCTGACCCTGTCCATTGGTTCCGCGTTCGCGTCAGTCGATGTCAATACCGCCAACGCCGACGCACTGCGCGGCATCAAGGGCATCGGCCCGGCAAAGGCGAAAGCCATCTTCGACGAACGGCAGGCGCACGGTCCCTTCAAGGATGCGGCCGATCTCGGCACGCGTGTCAAGGGTTTGGGCGGCAAGACGGTGCAGCGTCTGCAGGCCGAAGGGCTGACCGTCGGCGCGGCGACGAAGACGGCAGCCGCCACGCGCCGACGCCCGTTGGCGCCAACGCGACGCAGGTGTCGGCATCGGCGTCGGCCAAACCGGTCGTCGTGAAAAAGTAGAGCGTCTGAACGCGTCCGCTTTCGCGCGGACGTGGACACCGCTTCAGTGACTTCTCCTGTTCGGCTCCTTCAGCCTTCGGATGTTTTGGGCTACCCTCTGCGGCCACTCTCACCATGGGGCTTTTTGCGTCCTTGCGTTCGGGCCGTGCCGAGCGGGGCGTGAATGCAGCCGGCATTCCATCCGAGCGACAGGGATGCAACGGCGTCGAAAGGGTCGCTGGGCTACAATCGATAAATGCTACTATCAAAATCACGCGATACAGCGCATGGCAGGCCGCGCCGCGTGGGACTCGAAACGGTTCCCCTTATGGTTGACATGACTATCGAAGACACGATCGGCAATACGCCGCTCGTGCAACTCGTCCGCGTCGTCGACGAAGATATCCGCAGCCGCAACAACGTCGTGCTTGGCAAGCTCGAAGGCAATAACCCGGCGGGCTCGGTGAAGGACCGCCCGGCTTCGTCGATGATCAGGAAAGCTGAAGAGCGCGGCTGCATCAAGCCGGGCGATACGCTCATCGAGGCGACCAGCGGCAATACCGGCATCGCGCTCGCCATGACGGCCGCCATGCGCGGTTACAAGATGGTGCTGCTCATGCCCGAGGATCTCTCCATCGAGCGTCGGCAGAGCATGGCGGCGTACGGCGCGGAGATCGTGCTGACGCCGACCAAGGGTGGCATGGAGTACGCGCGCGATCTCGCCGATCAGATGCAGCGCGACGGCAAGGGCATCATTCTCGACCAGTTCGCCAATCCGGATAATCCGCTCGCGCATTACGAAGGCACTGGCCCCGAGCTGTGGAAGCAGACGGAGGGGCGCATCACGCATTTCGTGTCGTCGATGGGCACGACCGGCACGATCATGGGCGTGTCGCAATATCTGAAGGAACAGAACGAGAAGATCGAGATCATCGGCGCGCAGCCGGAAGAGGGCTCGCGCATTCCGGGCATCCGCAAGTGGCCGGAAGCGTATCTGCCGAAGATCTTCGATCGCTCGCGCGTGGATCGCGTCGAGAACGTAAGTCAGGCGGCGTCGGAGGCGATGGCCCGCCGGCTCGCATCGGTCGAAGGCATTTTCGCGGGCATCTCGTCGGGCGGCGCGTGCGAAGTGGCGCTGCGTATCGCGCGTCAGGTCGAGAATGCGACCATCGTGTTCGTGGTCTGCGATCGCGGCGACCGGTATCTGTCGACTGGCGTGTTTCCGGCCTGATTTCGCCATCGAACAGGCCACGCAAAAAACCCGGCATGCCGGGTTTTTTGCCACCAAGAAGAGACTGAAGCCCTCGCTCAGCCGCCCGACATCATACGCGCCTTCACCGCCTCGCCCAACTGATGCGCCGCGAGCGCATAAAAGAAGCTGCGATTATAGCGCGTCAGTGCGTAGAAATTCTTGAGCCCGAGCGTGTACTGCGTCGCCATGCCGGTCGTCGGCAGATCGACGACTGTGACGGGCGTTGGCGCTTCAGCCTGAACGTTCAGCCCCGGCTGATCCAGCAACATGCCCGCTTTGGTCAACTGCGCGAGCGACCAGTACGGCTCCGGCTGACCGTCGGCCACCGCCTGAGCGATGCCCTGACTGCCTTCGTCCGGCGCGATACACCACACCACCGGACGCCCTGCCTCCCAGCCATTCTGCTTCAGATAATTCGCGACGCTGCCGATGGCGTCCGCCTGACTGTTGCGCAAATCGATGCGGCCGTTGCCGTCGAAATCCACCGCGTACTGCACGATGCTGCTCGGCAGAAACTGCGGAATGCCGATCGCGCCGGTGTATGAGCCGAGCACGCTCGCCGGATCAATCTGGGAATTGCACGTCCAGACGAGCAGATCTTCAAGGTTCTTGCGGAAGGTCGCCATGCGCTCGGTGCGATTCGGCGTGTTCGGGTAATCGAACGTGAGCGTAGTGAGGGCGTCGAGTGCACGGAAGTTGCCCATGTAACGTCCGTAGATGGTCTCCACGCCGATGATCCCGACGATGATCTCCGGCGGCACGCCGAACTGCTCGCTCGCACGCTGCAGCGTGGCCTGATTCGCGCGCCAGAATTTCACGCCCGCATTGATGCGCGCCGGCTCGATGAAGCGCGCCTGATACGCCTTCCAGTTCTTGGCCGACGGCGTGGGCGAGGGCAGCACGAGCTTCACCGCGGTAGCTGAATAGCTGATGTTGTTGAACAGCGTGTGCAGCGCCTCCGGGTCGAAGTCGTAGCGCGCGACCATGTCGTTGATGAATGCATCGACATTCGGGTTGTTCGCGTAGCACTGCGGGATGATTTCTTCTTCGAACTCTTGCCCTTGCGGCGTCACGGTCTGGGGCTGCTGCGACTGCGCGAGCGCGCCGGTCGAGGCGAAGGCACCGAACGCGCACAGGACGGAAGCGACGAGAACGGAACGCAGCGGCTTGAACGTGTTTCCGAACGGAACAAACTGAAGAGTCATAGTGTGCGGTTGGGACGATGGAGGGCGAAGCCGAACTGTTCGAGCGGTCAGGCGCCGTTAGTTTGAATGATCCGCAACGATTCTCGACGCGGCGCCGGCCTGCAGTGGCGAGCGCGGGTGTCGGGCCTGCTTCAAGCAAGCGTCGGGGCAGTATAACCGACGCCCCGTGACCGGTCTGCCGAAGCGAGGCGGAGCATCGGCCATTTCGAACGGTGTGGTAACTTAACGTCAAATGCGCGGCGCGTGGTTGCATATGTCGAAAAACGACGAGACGAGAGCGGCATAGCGAGACACCATGGCCACCGGCTTTTACTCTCACCCCGATTGCCTGCAGCACGATAACGGCCAGTGGCATCCCGAATGTCCCGCGCGTTTGCAGGCCATCGAGGATCAGCTCATCTCGAGCGGCATCGACGGACTGATTTAATTAAGCACAAAGACGCGCCGCTCGCCGAAGAAAGCGACCTCGCGCGCGTGCATACGCGCAGGCGCATATCGATTACATCATGAGCCGCACGCCCGAGCACGGCCGCAGCGAACTGGATCCGGACACGTCGATGTGCCCCGCATTGTATCGCGCGGCGCTGCGTGCGGCGCATCGCGCAGTGCCTTCGCTCCGCGCTCTTTATGCCGCTTTGCAGATGTCGAACACGCCCGTGCGGCTCAGCCCGCTCAGCAGGGCTATTTCGTCGTACGTGCGGCCCGCCTTGCGCGG
>LFJI01000684.1 GCA_001235855.1 Candidatus Burkholderia brachyanthoides | reverse complement strand
TTCTGATGGCCGGCAAACCGGGCAATCTCATGCAGCTGCCAACTCGAGCGGGCGAGATCGGTCAGACAAAGATGGCGCAGCGTATGGATCGAAAACGCCGGAACGTTGGCGCGAAGCGCAATGGACCGGACGACCTTGGACCACGTCCATAGCGTGATCGGCGCTCCATGGTTGCGGGGCGATTCGGACAGGAACAACACGTGTCGATCGGCGTCAAGGCCATGCCGGTGCCGAAGGTAGTCGCGCAACAGTTCGCCGGAAGTATCGGAGTACGGAACGACACGCTCGCGGTGGCCCTTGATCGTCTCCGCCCTGATACGGAGCAGCCAGTGGGCGGGATCGAGATCGCTGCCCCGAATCTGGCATAATTCCTCCCGATGAAGCGCCGCATCATAGGCAAACGCAATCATGCATCTGTTGCGCTTCGGCTCGTCGCGGACCACGGCCAGCAGGGCCGTCCACTGCGCCTCCGTTGGAATCCATGGCAGATTGTGAAACTTCTGGAATGAGGCTTTCGTTTGCCGCGTTTGCCGCGCGCGCCGAAGTGGCTGGATGCCGTATAGCGGCCACGGCTTACAGGGTTGGTCCTGATGAGCCCTTCGTCAACCAGAAACTCGAGCAGCAACCGGACTGCGATAAGACGTTGCTGCAGCGTTGCGTTTGAGAGGAAACCACCTGAGTCGATGCCAACCACATTCACATTCGCCCGTCTTGGCTGGCTTCGCAGTTCGCCGACATACTGCGCGATGGTTTCGCGCGAGATGCTGCGCAGATCAACGGAGTAACCCTGTGCAAAGCGAAGGAAGCCCTTTGCCGCGTACATGTAGGGCGCGATGGTATTCCGCGCCAGGCCGAGCATCACGCAACTCTGTATCCAGCGTCGAGCATACGAGTTCGAGGCGATCAATGGATACCGTTCCCAGACTGCTTCGACTACAGCGTTGCCTGCAACCATGATTTGCTCCTCTTGCGAGGGATGCTGAGTCGTCACAACAACGATTCA
>LFJI01000683.1 GCA_001235855.1 Candidatus Burkholderia brachyanthoides | reverse complement strand
TTATTCTGATTTTCATCATTGTCATTGTTAGCAATGAAATCTGGCCCAAATCCCATATTTTCCCCAACAAAGTAGTTGTTATTATCTGTACTTGGGATATTCAATGGTACATAAAAGACTTCACTGACGTGAGCTAGGCATATATACAAATGTGTGTGCAATTGACAGCCCAAATGTCACAGCTCAATCAATAATAAACCCTTGCTCCGCTAATCGTTTGTAGTATAGAAGGAGTCGAACACAGGGAAGGGATTGGATTCAAGGGAGCTCTATCTAGTTACAAGCTAATTTGTATTTTTGTGTTGCAATTTTCGTTTAATTCATGCAAGAATTTAAATAGACAAGTAATTGAAATTCAGCTAAGAAAGCAATAAAAATAGATACTAGCAATGAAAACAAGAGTGGTGAAACTAATGGTGTATCGGAGAATCACTAGTTATGCTTCTATGGGGAATCGATTCAAGGCGTACCAATTTTAGAGACGAACCATTCGCTCTCTATACCCTTCCGGTCTCAAGAGAATTAAAACTAATCTATACCCTTCCGGTCTCAAGACTAGTTTTGCCTAAGTAAACCTATGGTTTCCACACAATCCACTTAGCCAATTTAAGCACTAGTTCATTTAGCCAACCTTACCTTAAATTAGAATTCATTGTAGTCAAGTCATTTAGCCTTTTTATCCCCTAATTGTTCCTATTCAGACACAATTAAGTATGAGATTAGGAGATTACTATCCAGTCTCAACCCTAATCTTGCATAATCAAGCCTATGTAATTCCATAAAATCCAATCATGCAATTAAGCACAAGGCATCAACAACACCAACACACCATTTCATTCACACACCAAGCAAGATTTCTACTACTTTATGGCATAATTAATCCAAATTATCAATCAATAAGCCAAACCCTAGGGTTCTACCCATTAATCAAGCAAATAGAGCAAGCAATAGAACTAAACATGGTAGCCCAATCATCAGCTCACCCACAAGAAGCATAAACTAGTTCATCCCCTC
>LFJI01000682.1 GCA_001235855.1 Candidatus Burkholderia brachyanthoides | reverse complement strand
GACGATCTTGGATTACCAATTGATTGTTTGTCTGTGCATGAATGATTATAAGATATTTGGAACCTACAAACCAGATTAGAACATTATGTCCCGATTGTAGGATAAGAATGAACCGTAACCGCGATTAGATTCGACGTTGAGAACTTGAATAAGATTCCTAGTATTGTGAGATGAACCAATACGATAACTATTATTAATGATAGTTAATAATAGTAATACCGACTTTAAGTTTCAATTAGAAACTAAGGTACGACACTTACTTGCAGAGCAAGAAAGTGAACAGGATACGGATATTGAACAAGTTCTGAAGGTTAATACTGACAGGTGAGTTTCAATTCCAGACTTTTGTTTTCATAAATTTGTCATGGTGATTTTGAAAATGATTTGAAAGCTGCTTGACTGCTACTTGAAAATACAAGTTTTGAATTAGGGTTTTAAAGAGAAGAATTTTCTAAACTTAACTTGATTTTCTAGTCTATCACTCAACTCTTAAAACCCTAATCTCTTTTTGGAAATGCTACTTGCTTGATTGTCTATACATGACTTGCCAACTTGTCTATTAAATGATTTTGATATGAAATGATTGAGATGATTCGATACTTGATTATCAACTTCACATGATTACTTGACTTGATTGTTAAATGATTTTGATACGAAAAATTCGAGACTCACTCATGAGCACATGCCTAAACGTAAATGTACTTGAGAAATGTTTTGTCTGAATGACCTACCTGGTCAGACAGACCTGTGGCTAAATATTGCAGATGCATGAATATCTGATTAACTGCGAGAATGATACATGAAATATGATTCAATGCTTTATTGATTTGAACATGTTATGTTACAAATACAAGCCCGAACGTAGTGACGGCTTTGACTGACTTCTTGCTTGATCTGAAATGTTATTTGACTTGCTTGCTTGAACAGTACTTGTTTGACTTGCTTGCTTGAATAATACTTGATTGAACTGCAAATGAAATTTTGATTAAATGTTGATGATTTATGATCGAACGCGA
>LFJI01000681.1 GCA_001235855.1 Candidatus Burkholderia brachyanthoides | reverse complement strand
GGACAGGTTTCGGACATTGCTTGTGCGCACGAATTGGTCGAGCATCTGCGCACGGACGCCGTGATCGCCGACAAAGGCTATGACTCCGAGGCCTCTTCGTGAACACCATCCGCGCAGTACATGCGAAGGCCGTTATTCCGCCGCACTCTAATCGGAAGACCAAGCGTCGCTATAGCCGTGCATTGTGAAAGAACACTTGACGCGTTGCGGTATTGCGCAAGGTCGGGGTTCTGAACATGCCGCAATATCACTTGTTGTCTGTCTTGTCGGTCCGTGTCGGGCCGCACAAACCCATGTTACAATATAACAGATGCGATGCGCGCTGGCCGCGCCTTCGACCAGATGACACGCGGCGCAGTTGCCACGATCCGGATCGTTGAACAGCGCGAACCCGTGCGCCTCCTGCTCGGTGAACTCGGCCTGATCGGCGGGGCGATTGAAGCGGCCATCCCATGTATAGCCGCCGGAGGGCATGTTGTCGCCGTCTTCGAGATGCTCCTTGAGCTGCGCGTCCAGATCGGCACGCGGCGCAGATAGCGTAGCGAAGGCACAGCACGCGTGCCGTAATGCTTCACGATGCCGCCGAGTTGCACGGCGAGTCCATTGGGCGGCCCGTATGCATGCTCCGGGCTATGTATGACAGCTCGCGCACGGCTGCTTGCCTGACGCCGAGAGCGAAGCATCGAAAAAGGCGAGTTTGCCGAGCGTGGCCATGTCCTTATCCGAAGGTTTCGCGCGGAAAGCCTTGGCGGCGACAGAAACGGTGGGTGCATCGTCCTGCTGGCCGCACGCCGCCAGCAGCATGCCCGTGATCAAAACAAGGGCCCCCGCTCGGGCTGCCCCTGTGACAGAGTGAAAAGCCATCTGCTTTTACTGGTTGAAGATGTCGGAACCGAAGGTGGTCAGGTTCGCATTGTTGTTGGCATAGCCGAGATACTCCGGAATGCCGAAGCGGTCTTTCAGAGGCCAGTTCAAAAACTCTATTCAGCACGGCTGAAGACGTTCCAACAGACGAG
>LFJI01000680.1 GCA_001235855.1 Candidatus Burkholderia brachyanthoides | reverse complement strand
TCTCAGACTCCGGAGGACACTTGCCTGTGTCATGCCCAAATCGTGAACAACCAGTACAATATGATGGCATATTATCATATGTCACCGATTGCCAAAAACCGGATTCACCATTACCTATCCAAATTCGCTTGGGCAAATTCCGCGCTAGGTTCACCTCAATACACACCCTCGCTACAGAAGGTCGTGACAAAATTTTTGTAGCAGCATCCACACGCAAAGGCCGGCCAATCAATCCGGCCAATGACATCAACCAAGGCCTTTTATCTGCATTTTTATGAGATGCTTGGCTTAAAAACGTGAATATGTATCTTTGATCTTATTTTTGCTGTGTTTAATCTCATTTTTGGGTGGTAGCTGCATTTAGGGTTTATGTTCTTGTTCTAATCACCTAGGGTTAATGAGAGTTTAGAAGAAAATTCAAGTTTCCAATGACTAAATCATAAAATCTTGTGAATTGCATGCTATGTTAGCTTCATAGATGTAATTTAGACCAAATTGTGTGACTAAAGTTGTACTTGACGCCTTGTGATGTGAAGCTCTATTTGCCATTTAGGGTTGGGGCATGTATGGTACAATCGGTTGATTCTTTGATGCCTTGGTCATTAGTATGCTTGAACTCAAGTTTAGGATTGACAACCCTAGTTGCTTGTGCTCAAATTTAGGATTGACGACCCTAGATGCTAATGCGCTACTAATGGACCGAGGAAGAGAAGATGAAACCACTTGAACTCGCACCTAGCTTAGGGATCCACCCCTTAAGTTGTTGTTTTTGTTCAATTTCCTTGCTATTGAAGCACGGTTCACAACTGAAATTGACGACTTCATGTATGTGAACTAAACGGGATTTTGGGACTACGCATGTGTGTCGTGTTATAGTTAATCCGGATTAGGGCTGACATGAATTGCGTAGTGAGAAAACCACAAGAATCATCAACTTAGCTTAGGAGTGGAATCCACCCTTAGATTGAGACTTAGATGCATGCTTTGATTATGTCAAGTCACGCTCACTTTAGGTTTGG
>LFJI01000679.1 GCA_001235855.1 Candidatus Burkholderia brachyanthoides | reverse complement strand
TCTGCTGGAACATCTTCAGCCAAGCTGAGCGACCTTTTTGAACTGGCCTTTAAGTGAATCAAATGTCGGCGCGCGTGCGCCGTGCGTCCGGCGCGAACCGGACGCGCGTTGGCGCGTTGGTGAGTTAGGCGGATTCGAGCAGCGGCGTGAGACCGCCCTTGCGGTCGAGCGCCGACAGATCGTCGTAGCCGCCCACATGCGTCTCGCCGATATAGATCTGCGGCACGGTGCGGCGGCCGGTGCGCGTCATCATTTCCTCGCGACGGCCGGGCTCACGGTCGATCAGGATCTTCTCGATGCTTTCGACCCCGCGCGACTTTAAAAGACGGTCGGCCATCTGACAATACGGGCACACTTGCGTGCTGTACATGATGACGTTCTTCACTTGACTGCTCCTTGTTTCACGACCGGCATGCCTGCTTTCTGCCAGGCATCCACGCCGCCTTCCAATACGTGGACCTCAGCGTAACCGGCCTCCGTGACGATGCGGCTGGCGCGCTGCGATTGTTGGCCGGTCTGGCACACGAGCACGACCGGATTGCTCTTATTCTTCGCGATCTGGCCGATTTTTGCTTGGAGCTCCGCCTGTTCGATATTGCGCGCCGACGGCAAATGGCCCTTGGCGAATTCCGCGGCGGGCCGCAGATCGATCACCACGGCGTTGCGGCGATTGATCAGCATGGTGGCTTCGGCGGCGGAAACGCCGCCGCACCCGCGCCGCTGGAGGGGCGGCCACAGGAGCAGCGCGCCCGACACGAGCGCGATGACGACGAGTGCGATATTGGAGTAGTCGGTGAAAAACTTCACGTCGAGAGCCGCCGAAATTTAGTGGGAAAGGGAGAAAGGGAAATGAGGACAATCGGAGCATTATAAAATAATCGTTTCTGGCGATGGCTCCGGCCATCCGGCCGATGGCGGCGCCCCGCACACAGGCTGGTTCGACGGAGTGCGCCCGGCGTACCGCTTCTTGGTGCGCCGAGCATGCTCAACAGCTTAGGGGTGCGAGTCCCCTGTCCAAC
>LFJI01000069.1 GCA_001235855.1 Candidatus Burkholderia brachyanthoides | reverse complement strand
CAAAACGTTACTCCGTTCGGTATCTCAGAAGAAACCTTAACTGAACGGTATTAGCGTTTCAGCGGCCTTTATTGCGTTTGATGACGGGAATAATCAATGCCGCCCGGGCAGCGCGAGCCGTTTTTCGAAGCGCCGCTGCACGAGTTCGAGCACGCTGCACAACACCCAGTACACGAACGCGGCCGCAAGATAGAGCAAGGGCTGATAGGTCACGGTAATCACGGAGACGAGCGACGTGTCCTTGATCAGAGGCTGATCAGGCTGTTCGACTGGCTCGGCACCGCGGATGCGCAGCGCCTGCGGCCCGATCACGTAACGCAGCGTCTGCGTGCGCGACACGCCGAGGCTGTACGCCGCGAGCCATTGGCCGCTATGCACACCGAGAATCATCCATCGCGCCGCGCATGCTTTCCGACAGATAATACGCGGCGACGTTCGCCGCCAGCGCGATCACGCCGGCCGGCGTCGGCTTGAGCGAAATGCCTATGTTCGGCAAGCCGTAGTAGATCACGAAGATCTGCACGAGCAGCGGCGTGCCCCGCATCACACTCCCATAACAGCGGCCGATCGCGATCAGCGCCTTGTTGCGGCTGATCCCCATCAACGCAAGCACGACGCCCGCGATGAAGCCGAAGAACATCAAATAGATCGCGAACTTGATCGTCAAGAGCGCACCTTGCGCCAGCGCGGGCGCGGACTGAACGAGCAGTGAGGTCGTGGACATTTACGGGGAGCGGTGACGGATTTGACGCGCTGAGCGAAATAATCGGCGTATCTTAAACCGGTCGGCAAAAGAGAAGGGCGGCACCGTGTCGATGCCGCCCCCGACGTGCCGCTTGCAGCAGCGGCGCCTGTTTTACTTCGCGGGCTTGGTCACGTCGATGCCGAACCACTTGTCCGAGATCTTCGTGAAGGTTCCGTCGGCTTCGAGTTGCGTCATCGCGTCGGCAATCGCCTTGGCGAACTTCGGATTGCCCTTCTTGAACGGAATGCCCGACGGATTGCCTTCGCCCACGTTCGAGTCCGGACGCAGCGGTAGATTCGAATTCTTCGTCAGATACGAGCATCAGGCGATCATTCAACGCGGCGTCGAGACGGCCGGCGGCCAGATCACGAAGATATTCCGGCGCGCCCCGGATACGCCTTCACGTCGATGCCTGGCACGGCCTTCGCCATGTCCATGTAGTTGGTGCCGAACGCGACGCCGAGCTTCTTGCCCTTCAGGTCGTCGAGCGACTTGAACTCCGCGTGTCGTCCTTGCGCTGGACCTGATTCACGATCACGTCGAACTTGCCCGCCTGCAGGCCTGCGATGATGCCACTCCACTCCGCCGTGACGAATTCGGGCTTCACGCCGAGCTTGGCGGCGACAGCCTTGGCGATATCGACATCGAAGTCGACCAGCTCGCCGTTCGGCGCCTTCGAGTTGAACGGCGGGAAGGTGCCTTCCAGACCGATGCGCAGCGTGCCGCGCTGTTTGACCTGATCGAGCAGGTCGTTGGCGTGGGTGGCCGTGGTGACGGCGGTGAATGCCGCGCCGATCAGGCTGGCGGCGACGAGCTTCTTGAGCGTGGACAGTTTCATTGGGTTGTCTTCCTTCTTGTTATCCGCGTTTGCCGCGGTTGGTCGCGGTCTCTAGAGTTGGGCTGCGTTCACGACATTCGATAAGTGCAGCGATCATAGTGAAATTGCAATCGCCGCGTCATATCGTTTGTTCATGTCTATATAACCGGCGACGCACTATGCCAGCGCCTTCACGCATTCCTTCACGAGTTCCGGGCCGCGATAGATGAGGCCGGTGTACACCTGCACGAGCGATGCGCCCGCCGCGAGCTTGGTGCGCGCGTCTTCGCCGCAGAAGATGCCGCCCACGCCGATGATCGGCACCTCGCTGCCCACTTTGGCGTAGAGCTTGCGGATCACTTCATTGGAAGTGTTGAACACCGGCTGACCCGACAGGCCGCCCGCTTCCTCGCCGTGCGGCATGCCGGTGACGGCGGTGCGCGAGAGCGTGGTGTTGGTGGCGATCACGCCGTCGATCTTGTGAGCCAGCAGCATGCCCGCGATCGACTTGATCTGCTCGTCGTCGAAATCGGGTGCAATCTTGAGCGCGAGCGGCACCAGCTTGCCGTGCAGATCGGACAGCCGCGCCTGCTTTTCCTTCAGCGCGCCGAGCAGCGAATCGAGTTCGCTCGCGCTCTGCAACTGGCGCAGGTTCTTCGTGTTCGGCGACGAGATGTTGATCGTCACATAGCTCGCGAACGGATACACGCGCTCGAGGCAGTAGAGGTAATCGTCGGCTGCGCGCTCGATGGGCGTATCCGCGTTCTTGCCGATATTGAGCCCGAGCACACCGCGATAGCGCGCCGCCTTCACATTGGCGACGAACTGATCGACGCCTCCGTTATTGAAACCCATGCGGTTGATCAGCGCGCCCGCTTCCGGCAGGCGGAAAATGCGCGGGCGCGGATTGCCCGGCTGCGCGCGCGGCGTGACCGTGCCCACTTCGATGAAGCCAAAGCCGAGCGCGGCAAGCCCGTCGATGCATGTGCCGTCCTTGTCCAGTCCTGCGGCGAGACCGACCGGGTTGGGGAACAGCAGGCCCATCATGCGGCGGGGCGAATCGGGGCCGCGCGTGGCGAGCAAATTGGCGACGCCAGTGCGTCCGGCCGCGCCGAGCAGGCGCAGTGTCAGGTGATGAGTGTCTTCCGCGTCCATCTTGAACAGATGCGAGCGCGCAAGCGGATAGAGAAAACTGAACACGTGGTGGACCCTGCGTTGGCTTTTTTTGAGACCACTATTTTAACGGGTTCGCGCGGACCGGCCGGACGCGGGCGGGTCGGGCACCTTACTTCGGCTGACTGGAATTGTGCGTGCGGCCTGGCATCGGCAGGGTGCCGGCGGAATGCGTGGTCGCCGGATCGAGCACCGACCAGCGGCCGTCGACCAGTCCTTCGAGCGGCCGGAAATTGGCCTTGTAGGCCATTTTTTCGCTCTCGCGAATCCAGTAGCCGAGGTAGACGTGCGGCAGATCGAGGCTTTTCGCCTGCTCGATCTGCCAGAGAATATTGAAGGTGCCGAAGCTGGTCTTCGACAGGTCCGGCTCGAAGAACGTATAGACCGACGACAAGCCGTCGCCGAGAATGTCGATCATGCTGATCATGCGTAGCGCGCCGGGCTGCTCGGGCGTATCCGGCGCGCCCGGTTCGCGGAATTCGACCAGCCGCGAATTGATGCGGCTTTGCAGCAGAAACTGCTCGTACTGGTCGCGGTTGTCGCGGTCCATGCTACCGCCAGCGTGCCGCACAGACTGATAGCGCATATAGAGCGCGTAATGCTCCTCGTCGTAATGCAGCGGAGCGACGCTCGCGACGAGATCCCCGTGCAGCTTCCACACGCGGCGCTGCGCACGGTTCGGCGCGAAGCGCGCGACCGGCACGCGCACCGGCACACAGACACGGCAGCCGTCGCAGTACGGACGATAGGTGAACACGCCCGAGCGCCGGAAACCGGCTTTCACGAGTTCGGTGTAGACGTCGGAATTGATCAGGTGACTAGGCGTGGCGACTTGCGAACGTGCCACGCGGCCTTCCAGGTAGCTGCACGGATAGGGCGCCGTTGCATAGAATTGCAGCGCGGAAAGCGGTGACAGCGGCAGCTCGTTCGGATGTGTCACTTATTAGCTCTCAGTGGCCTGGGCGGGGTTCGCGCTGTGCTTCGCGTGGTGCCGCTTCGCGCGGCCTCAGTGCGCGCAGCGGATGCCTTCCGCGTCACGGCGCCTGCGTCGGTGGGCGCTTTTCCAGCAAATCCGTCAGCACGGATTTGTCGAATCGCCAGGAAATCTGCGTCTCGCGCGCGGCCTTCTTCAGGTGAGCGACGAATTCGCGGCGCGGAATCTCGCGGCAGCCCAGCGACGCCAGATGCGACGTATGCTGCTGGTAGTCTATCATCTCTATTTTGTGGCGGCGCAAGTGTCCGACGAGTGCCGAAAGCGCGATTTTCGACGCGTCGGTCTTGTGCGCGAACATCGATTCGCCGAAGAACATCCGCCTGAACGACACGCCGTACAGGCCGCCCACGCGGTGTCCGCCCACGCGGTGTCCGTCGTACCAGGTTTCGATGCTGTGCCCCTGCCCCGCGCGATGCAGCGTCGAGTACGCTTCCACGATCTCCGAGGTGATCCACGTCCCCCGCTGGTCGAGACGCGGCGTGTCGGCGCATTCGCCCATGACGGCTGCGAAGTCGTCGTCCACGCGCACTTCCCAGATGGGATCGCGCGCCACGCGCTTGAGCGTCTTGCGCAGGAAGTCCGACAGCTTGAATTCGGTGGGTTTGAGCACCATGCGCGGATCGGGGCTCCACCACAGCACGGGCTGGCCGTCCGAATACCACGGGAAAATGCCGTGCTGATAGGCGTCGTAGAGCCGCGCCGGCAGCAGGTCCGCGCTTGCCGCGAGCAGCCCCGGCGCGCCGCTCGATGCGTTTAACGCGCGTTCGACGGACGGGAAGGGATCATCATGGGCGAGCCAGGGTACCATGGGTGCTCGAGCGCGCGAGTCAGCCGTCGCGCAGCGAGCGGAAGATGTCGCCGGTATGCAAGGTGAAGTTGCCCGCGGCGCGATCGGCGAAGAAAAAGCGCAGCGTCTGGCCGACGGTCGGAAACGCGATCTCGTCCCACGGAATCTCGTGCTCTTCGAAGAGCTTCACTTCCAGGCTTTCCTCGCCGGGATCGACTTCGATATCGAGCAGCCGCGCCAGATAGAAGATATGCACCTGATGCACGTGCGGCACGTTCAGCAGCGAAAACAGACTCTGGATCTCGACGCGCGCGCCGGCTTCCTCGAGCGTCTCGCGCGAGGCGCCTTCGCTGGTGGTTTCGTCCATTTCCATGAAACCCGCCGGCAGCGTCCAGTAACCGTAGCGCGGCTCGATCGCGCGGCGGCACAGCAACACCTTGTCGTCCCACACCGGCACGGTGCCGACCACGTTGCGCGGATTCTGATAATGAACGGTGCCGCAACTCCCGCAGACGAAGCGCTCGCGGTTGTCGCCGGGCGGAATGCTCAGGCTGACTTCATGGCCGCAGACGGAACAGAATTTCATGGAAATGGACGTGGGAAGTGTGGTGCGAGTGTATCACTGGCTAGGACGGGTTTTTGAGGCGGCGCGGTGATTGCGCCTATGCCGTCCGGTCGATGGGCGCGCGGCGGCGAATCGGGTAGATTCGGCGTCCGCCGCCGGGTCGCGGCCCGAGCTTGATCATCGCTCATCTCGCTACAATGTTTGCTTGCTCTTCTTGCTCTTCTTGCTCTTCTTGCTCTTCTCCCTCATCCTCCGCGCGTCGCGCACGAAACCGCTCATGCCATCCATGCCCGCCGCATCCTCCCGTCCGCCGATGCTCGCCACCGCCGAAGCGCTCGACGCCGCGAACCGCGTGCTCACCGAAGCCGTCGTGTCGCCGCTCGACGTCCCGTCGATGCACACTAGTTCGATGGACGGCTACACGGTCCACTCCGCCGATCTCGCCAACGCGAGCGAAAACGCGCCCATCGTCTTGCCGGTGTCGCAGCGCATTCCGGTGGGTCACGCGGCCGAACCGCTCGCCGAAGGCACGGCCGCGCGCATCTTCACCGGCGCGATGGCGCCGCCCAGCACGGACACGGTCGTCATGCAGGAGATGGAGAGCGCAGCCGCCGGCACCCAGCGAATGGGTCACGCGGCAGGGCGCGGATATCCGGCGCGACTCGATGATATCCTGCCCGCCGGCACGCGCATGACGCCGCAGGCGCTGGGCCTGGCGGCATCGGTCGGATGCGCGACGCTTGCCGTGCTGCGACGCGTGCGCGTCGCGATCTTCTTCACTGGCGACGAGTTGCGCATGCCGAGCGAGCCGCTCGTGCCCGGCGTAATCTACAACTCGAACCGCTTCATGCTGCGCGCGCTGCTGGAGACGCTCGGCTGCGAGGTGTCGGATCTGGGCATCGTGCCGGACCGGCTGGACGCGACGCGCGAGACCCTGCGCCACGCTCGGCCACGATCTCATCCTGACCTGCGGCGACGTGTCGGTCGGCGAGGAAGATCATTTGAAGCCCGCCGTCGAAGCCGAAGGGCGCATCAATATGTGGCAAATCGCGATGAGACCCGGCAAGCCGCTCGCGTTCGGTGCGACGCGACGAAACGGCGGGCGGCGATCCGGGCGATCTCGGCGAGGCATATTCATCGGCTTGCCAGGCAATCCGGTGTCGAGCTTCTGCACGTTTCTATTGTTCGTGCGGCCGTTCTTGCTGCGGCTCGCGGGAGTGGAAAACGTCACGCCGCGCGTCTATTCGATGCGCGCCGACTTCACGCAGAAAAAGGGCGACCGCCAGGGCGACCGCCGCAACGAATTTCTGCGCGCGCGTGAACGAGGCGGGCGGGCTGGATCTGTTTCCGAACCAGCGTTCCGCCGTGCTGACCTCGACCGTGGGGGCGATGGACTCATCGACAATCCGCCGAACCACGCGATCAGCGCGGGCGAAACTGTGCGTTTCATCCCATTTTCAGAACTGCTGCGGTAAGGACGGGTTTTACATGAAGGTCGAACTGAGATTTTTCGCCAGCGTGCGCGAAGCGCTGGGTGTCGCGAACGAAACGGTGAGCGTGCCGGACACGGTCGTCAATGTCGGCGACGTGCGGGCGTGGCTGCGCATGCGCGGCGGCGTACGGGCCGACACGCTGGCAGAGGGCTGCGCGTTGCGCATGGGGCCTGCAATCACGTGATGACGGAACCGTCGCAGCGCATCACCGAGGGCTGCAAAGTGGCGTTTTTTCCGCCGGTCAAGGGTGGCTAAGATGACGCAGCCGGCCAATATCCGCGTGCACAGGAAGCCGACTTCGACATCAGCGCTGAAGTCGCCGCGCTGCGCCGATAACCCTAAAGTGGGCGCGGTCGCGTGCTTCGTCGGCACGGTGCGCGATCTGAACGAAGGCAGCACCGTCGAGACGATGGAACTCGAGCACTATGCCGGCATGACTGAGAAGTCGCTGGCCAGGCTCCGACGTGCTAATCGTGTGCATCGCGTAGGCAAGCTCAGGCCGCTCGATCAGATCGTGCTCGTCGCGACGACCGCCATGCATTGCGCGGAAGCGTTCGAATCGTGCGCCTTTGTGATGGACTATCTGAAAACTCAGGCGCCGTTCTGGAAGAAGGAAAAAACCGAAGCCGGCGAGCCTTGAGTCGATGCACGTGAATCCGACGACGCGGCGCGCGCCCGCTGGACGCCGCGCTGACCCAGCCGAATAGCGCTATTTCTCCTCGCCGGCCGGTTTGCCGATGAACTTCGCCGGAAACGGTTCGGCGGCGGGACGGTCCGGAAAGCGCGGCTCAGGTTCGGCGCCCGTGCGTGTGCATCTGAGCGCCTCCAGCAATTCCTGCTGTTCGGCAGGTATCTGGTAGTCCCAACCGAATTTGCTGAGTTGAAGACTATGCGCAATACGCAGCGCGGGCTCCATGAACTGCGCCGCGGCGGCCGGTTCGTAGCGAACCTCGACGATGGTGAGGAACAGCGACAGCCAGCGCGCAAAGTGGCGCGGCTCGATATCCGTGAGCGGACGATGCGCCTCCTGCACGTTGCCGCGATATTGCTTCGAGCCGAGCACGAGACTGGACCAGAAGCGGTCATCGTGGCGAGACGCTCGTCCCAGCGGCCTTCGAGGTGGCTCCGAGAAGATCGGGCCGAGCAGCGGGTCGTCGTCCACGCGGCGGTAGAAGGCTTCGACGAGCGCGCGCACGTTAGCTTCGTCTGGGTTGGTTTCGCGCGTGCTGCGCGCGCGATGTTCGGATGAGGTCATGACGGCACTGTGTTGCAAACAAGAACTAAACATACGACGACAAGTTTTTTTGCTTACGGCAATCATCAATATGACGCAAAATGCAGCGTGCGCGAGCAGGCGGTCCTTCGGTCGGATGAAAACGGTCGGGCGGCGGTATTCTTCCGGAAACAGGCTCGTCGAACACTACGCCATTTGCCGTCGCGCGGCGAACGAAACCTGAACGCGACGGTCATTCTCATGCGGCCGGCCCGCCCCCATTCTGCCCATCAATAAAAAACGCGCAAAATCGAGCGAAACAGCGCTTGAAACCGGCAAAAAGCGCCTCATTTTGGCTGTATTCAGAATTGGAGCTATCAAAAAATGAGAATCGAAAAACTTACCACCAAATTTCAGGAAGCGCTTTCCGACGCTCAGAGCCTGGCAGTCGGACACGACAACCAGTACATCGAGCCGGTCCATCTGCTCGCCGCGTTGATCGCGCAGCAGGACGGCTCCGCGCGCTCGCTGCTGTCGCATGCGGGCGTTCAGGCGCAGGCGCTGCAAACCGCGCTGAACGAGGCCATCAGCCGGCTGCCGCAATTTCAGGGCACCGGTGGCAACGTGCAGGTGAGCCGCGATCTCGCCAGCCTGCTCAACACCGCCGACAAGGAAGCGCAAAAGCTCAACGACATGTACATCGCGAGCGAAATGTTCCTGCTAGCGGTGGCCGACGACAAAGGCAAGGCGGGCCGCATCGCCAAACAGCACGGCCTGACGCGAAAGGCGCTCGAAGCTGCCATCAACGCCGTGCGTGGCGGCGCGCAAGTGAACAGCCAGAACGCGGAAAGCCAGCGCGAGGCGCTCAAGAAGTACACGGTCGATCTGACCGAACGCGCGCGCGCCGGCAAGCTCGATCCGGTGATCGGCCGCGACGACGAAATCCGCCGCTCGATCCAGATTCTGCAACGCCGCACGAAGAACAATCCGGTGCTGATCGGCGAGCCGGGCGTGGGCAAGACGGCGATCGTCGAAGGCCTCGCGCAGCGTATCGTCAACGGCGAAGTGCCGGAAACGCTCAAGGACAAGCGCCTGCTGTCGCTCGACATGGCGGCGCTGCTCGCGGGCGCGAAGTATCGCGGCGAGTTCGAGGAGCGCCTGAAGGCCGTGCTCAACGACATCGCCAAGGATGAAGGGCAAACGATTGTCTTCATCGACGAGATTCATACGATGGTCGGCACGGGCAAGGCCGAAGGCGCGATGGACGCGGGCAACATGCTGAAGCCGGCGCTCTCGCGCGGCGAGCTGCACTGCATCGGCGCAACCACGCTGGACGAATACCGCAAGTACATCGAGAAGGACGCGGCGCTGGAGCGTCGGTTCCAGAAGGTGCTCGTGGATGAACCGTCGGTGGAAGCGACCATCGCGATCCTGCGCGGCTTGCAGGAAAAGTACGAGCTGCATCACGGCGTCGAGATCACCGATCCGGCCATCGTGGCGGCGGCGGAGCTGTCGCATCGCTATATCACCGACCGTTTTCTGCCGGACAAGGCCATCGATCTGATCGACGAAGCCGCGTCGCGCATCAAGATGGAAATCGATTCGAAGCCCGAAGAGATGGACAAACTCGAGCGCCGTACCATCCAGTTGAAGATCGAGCGCGAAGCGGTGAAGAAGGAGAAGGACGAAGCTTCGCAGAAGCGTCTGCAACTCATCGAAGAGGAGATCGAGCGTCTGAACCGCGAGTATTCCGACCTCGAGAAAATCTGGACCGCCGAAAAAGCGACAGTGCAGGGCAGCGCGCAACTGAAGGAAGAGATCGAGAAGGTGCGAGCGGATATCACGCGCCTGCAGCGCGAAGGCAAGCTGGAGAAGGTCGCCGAGTTGCAGTACGGCAAGCGGCCGGAACTCGAGGCGCGTCTCAAGCAGGTGACGCAGGCCGAGTCGCAGGAGCAGGCTAATCCGACGCGTCCGCGCTTGTTGCGCACGCAGGTCGGCGCGGAGGAAATCGCGGAAGTGGTGTCGCGTTCCACGGGCATTCCGGTGTCGCGCATGATGCAGGGCGAGCGCGAAAAGCTCCTGCAGATCGAGAGCAAGCTGCATGAGCGCGTGATCGGTCAGGACGAAGCGATCGGTGCGGTGGCGGACGCGATTCGCCGTTCGCGTGCGGGGCTGTCGGACCCGAACCGGCCATATGGTTCGTTCCTGTTTCTCGGGCCGACGGGCGTTGGCAAGACGGAACTGTGCAAGGCGCTGGCCGCGTTCCTGTTCGATTCGGAAGATCATCTCATCCGCATCGACATGAGCGAATTCATGGAGAAGCACAGCGTCGCGCGTCTGATCGGCGCGCCACCGGGATACGTCGGTTACGAGGAAGGCGGTTACCTGACCGAAGCAGTGCGTCGCAAGCCGTACAGCGTGATCCTGCTCGATGAAATCGAGAAGGCGCATCCGGACGTGTTCAACGTGCTGCTGCAAGTCCTGGACGACGGCCGCATGACCGACGGACAAGGCCGCACCGTGGACTTCAAGAACACGGTGATCGTGATGACGTCGAACCTCGGTTCGCAAGTCATTCAGGGCATGATCGGCGAACCGCAGGAAGCGGTGAAGGATGCCGTCTGGGAAGAAGTGAAGCTGCATTTCCGGCCGGAATTCCTGAACCGGATCGACGACGTCGTCGTGTTCGATTCGCTGGATCGCGCGAATATCGAGTCCATCGCCAAGATTCAGCTGGCGCGTCTGCACGAGCGGCTGGCTAAGCTCGACATGCAGCTCGACGTATCGGATGCAGCGCTGGAGCAGATCGGCAAGGTCGGCTACGACCCGGTGTTCGGCGCGCGGCCGCTCAAGCGCGCGATTCAGCAGGAGATCGAGAATCCGGTCGCCAAGCTGATCCTGTCTGGACGCTTCGGGCCGAAGGACGTGATTCCGGTCGATGTGCGGGATGGGAAGTTCGAGTTCGATCGCGTGGTGCATTGAGGCGCGAGCTCGACACCCGACGTAGCGAAAGGGCAGCGGAGAAATCCGCTGCCCCAGACTGCCGACAAAGCCCTGGCTTCGCCTCCAGGGCTTTGTCGTTAAATGTGAGCATCATGCTCAAGACGCCGACACCCGCCCA
>LFJI01000678.1 GCA_001235855.1 Candidatus Burkholderia brachyanthoides | reverse complement strand
GAGAACACAATGACAAGCAACTCACAACCGAATGTCGCCGTTACGCAATCGATCTAACCGATTGACGCGCTGTTCTCATCCTGTTTGTCGCGCCACGCACGTACCCGTAACTCAGATTGAGACCCATCCGGCAGAACAGCAGGTGCGAACCGTCCGTCGATTCGGCGTAGCCTTGCGCGCCGCGCGCATGGTGCGCCTCGCCCGACAGCCGTTGCGCGAGCCTGATGGGGCGCGAGCAGCGAGCGGACTGGTGACCCAGCATGCGCGCCTGGGACGACCGCCCGACAGTTTGGTCGTGATGCCCTCGATGGCGTAGTGGGTCACGCCATCCAGACGGGTCTCGCTCAGGCAGTCGTACGGCAGGTTCTCCGCTTCAATCGCACGCATGCCGGTGAATGACAGGATGACAAGCTGGCTGGCATAACGCCCTGATCGACGCCACAAGCAACGATACGACGTAAGGGGAGTCCTTGCCTCCAAAGTGTATGGTATTCCGCAGGGGTATTCCGCAGGGACGCCCGGACTCTCGCCGGCATACAGTCGTGCGAGGTAGTCCGAGAGCATGTCGGCGACGCCCTCAGCTACGCCGAGATCATTCTCACAGGTTAACAGGAAGTGCTGGTAGATCCGTGTCGGGATGACAGGGTGTTGCGAGTATCTTGCGAGTATCCAGCGTGTTGCGCGAAGCGTTCGAGCAGCGGCTTATGCAGTTGGGCCAGCGGTACGCGCAGCCCTGTGGTCTCGACGCCCAGACGGTGAAGCTTCACCAGAATCGAATGAAGGCGCTGGGCCTTCGCCTTCATCCCGGCTTGCGCCGCATAGTCCAGAACAACGGCGACGTTGGACAGTCCCTCGTAGAGCGTAAGCTGACGTGCGGCGGCAAAGAACGTGAACTCCCTCAGGTATGCTGAGCGAGTTTGAAGCGGAGTTTGAAGCGTATTGTATGCATGTATAGACTGGAGACGTGGGTAACACTTCGGACGAATGGTTCGTCCGGAGTCGATCATGGCCTGGGATAGT
>LFJI01000677.1 GCA_001235855.1 Candidatus Burkholderia brachyanthoides | reverse complement strand
GGTTGTGATTTTGAATGCTAGGATTTAGAAATTAGGTTTCTGAATGAGACTTTGAGTGTGAAAATGTTTATTGTAAATTGTTGGGGACAATTTCAATAAATGTTTTACTATTAGCATCATCTCTCATAAGATTGATTTAGAACTGACTTGTATACTTTCTATGTGATAGGATGGACCCTCCTAGAACCAATCAAGAGGAAGGACAAGGAAGTACTCGTAATAACGAGACTAATTCTTCTTATGAAGCCATGATGGGTAGAGTGATAGACATTCTTGAAAGGCAAGAAAATCGTATAGTACAACTGGAGGATAGACAAGAAAGAACGGGACGTGAGAAAAATCGACGAGAAAATGATATTGATAGTGATGACATAACATTGGTGAGGTTCCTTAAGTTCCACCCGCCAATCTTTGGGGGTACAGGAAACGAAGAAGATGCTGAAAAATGGCTTGAAAGAATGGATAAGATATACGCACCGTTGCAATACACGGATAAGAGAAAGATTCAGTTTGCAGTATACCAGCTGGAAGGACCGGCTGAAGCTTGGTGGAGGGTGATTGGACAAAGATGGGAAGAAACGGGAGTACCCCAAACCTGGAATGCCTTCCAAAATGAGTTTAACGCAAAGTTTATTCCTCAAATCATTCGGGATAAGAGGGAAGAGGAATTCTTGAACCTGAACTAGGGAACTATGACCGTGACGCAGTATGAGGTCACTTTTACTCGTTTGGCAAAGTATGCCCCAGAAATGGTGAACACCGATGAGAAGAGGAGAAAGAAATTTATTCGTGGGTTGAATATTGAGATCCAGAATGCCCTGATCCTTGCTAGAGTTACCACGTATGCTGAGGCATTTGAGTTTGCCCAAAAGATTGAAGATGGACAGGCACGCCTGCAAGAATTTCAAAATAGCCGAAGGAGGGCTACTCGCGAAGTTCTATCCACAGAAGGAAAAGGGCCACAAGAGCCAGGAACGGCAACCCCAAAAGTGTCTGCTGGAGTAAAACGCCCCGCGACTG
>LFJI01000676.1 GCA_001235855.1 Candidatus Burkholderia brachyanthoides | reverse complement strand
TTCGGCCGATCCGATCCGCCAATCACGGATAATAATCCGAACCGATCCGTGCACCGCGGATCGGTTCGGTTCGGTTCGGATCGAATTTTTTGTGGTTTATAGATTTGAGCACCTCTAGATATGAGGCTTTGGTTCATAGTTAAAAATGGTCCATATGAAGCTTTAATGGAAGATAATATTACACGGGTTATGAGACCTAAAACTATGGATGAATTAACTCCCCAAGACTTAACTAAATTAAGTCTAAATGCTAAGGCAATGCACATATTATATAGTGCCTTAAATGCAAATGAATCTAGTAGGCTAGAAGGACTCTCATCGGCTAAAGAAATGCGGGAAACATTAAGAGAAGTGCATGAGGGAGACAATCAACTTAAAGAACAAAAGATAGCCCTCTTAGTTTCAAAATATGAAATTTTCAAAATGGCACTTCATGAGTCCATAGATGATATGTATATTAGATTCACTAGCATTATAAAGGACTTGGAAGCCTTAGGTAAAAATTACTCCCCTAGTGAAAAGAATAAAAAAATTTTAAATGCATTACCTAGGAGTGGGAGATAAAAACAATGGCCATAGAAGAAACCAAAGACCTTAGTAGTCTACCCCTAGAGTCTCTTATGAACTCACTACTTTCTTATGAGCAAAAATTGAAGGAGAAGGCACTTGAAGAGTTCAAAGGAAGAGAAGTTGCATTCAAAGCATCTGAATACCTTGAAGAAGAAGAAAGTGATGAAAGCTAATCAACTAGTGATGAAAGAGATGTGGCGCCCCAGCCAAAACAAATGGTAAAAACATATATAACCATCTAAATACCAGCACGAATTTAAGTTGCACAATTACTATTACAGTCCTTAAACAACGAAAGTCTGAAAATAAATTCAACTCTTAAATATTAGGAACGACGAAGCTTCAAAATTACATAAGTTTACAATAACCAAATTCGCATAACCTTAAGAGTACAATCCAGAATCTATTACAACCCACTCAAAACCATCCTGCACCCAGTTAGTCCACGGC
>LFJI01000675.1 GCA_001235855.1 Candidatus Burkholderia brachyanthoides | reverse complement strand
AAAATACTTGAGGCAACGAGCCTCGCTCGGTAACAAATAACCTGAGTCAATGCGCTTAGCAAAGGCTTATGACGCGCTGACAGATAACAAACACGGGAACAAGCGACGAGATCGGCTAGCGGCGAAAAAGCAAAAGAGGCCAGCCTTCCCTGAAAAGGGAAGGCTGGCCTCTTTCTTTAACGTGCAGCAATTCCGAGAGATTGCCGCTTCGAACGCTCGCGCTATAAGAAAGAGAAAGAAGCAGAAGTACTTGGCTCGCGCCTGAAGGCGCTTAAGCAGCCGCGTCCTTCAGCTTCTTCAGCGCGCGTGCCTTGATGCGCACGCTCGCCGGCTTGGCCGGGAACCAGCGCTCCTGGCCCGTGAACGGGTCCTTGCCGAAGCGCTTCTTTTTCGCTGGCACGGCTTGCGCGGAGATCTTCAGAAGACCCGACAGCGTGAACTCGCCCGCGCCCTTCTTGTGAACTGCGCCGAGGATCACGTCTTCCAGCGCGACCATCACGGCCTTGGCGGCCTTCACATCGACAGCGGCACGTTCAGCAAGGTGTGCAGCGAGCGACGCCTTGGTGAAAGTGTCCTTGATGGGAGACGGAGCGCCTGCGGTCTTCTTCGCGGCGACGACACTCTTGGTGGCTACTTTCTTCGCGGCAACCTTCGATGCTGCTTTCTTGGCGACCGGGGTCTTGGCTGCGGCCTTCTTGGCCGGGGCCTTCTTTGCAGCGGCTTTAGCGGAAGTCGGCATGTTTCTCCTACCTGTGTTGGTCAGTAATATCTGATAACTGGATACGCGCACATCAATGCGCTCGTATCACGCCGGATTCTACATATGCAAAGCGCGTTCGTGCGATTCTTTTTGCGTTTTTATATCGTTTTTCTAGCGTTCCGTTCCGTTGTTAACTGATCTATGTTCGCGTAGGATGTTGACGTCAACGGAACGGGAGACGTCAACTGTATAGACTGGAGAGATGGGTAACAATGGTTCGTCCGGAGTCGATCATGGCCTGGGATAGTAAAAACATCATGGAACCG
>LFJI01000674.1 GCA_001235855.1 Candidatus Burkholderia brachyanthoides | reverse complement strand
GCAACTATCTGGCCTTCGCCGTGCTCGCCTGCGCCTTTGGAGCGCTGCTGAGAATATGAACAGAACCTAAGCTGTATGCACCATTTGCGCGCATGAGCTTACACATTTTTTCTCCATACTTGACAGAAATTTTTATGCGAAAGAATTTCATAATTAATTCGCTGCGCTGCAATGCGTGTGGCGTTCTTTATCGATCGTCGCGCATGGCAGATGAGCGCGGTATGAATTGTTTCTGGAGAAAGCGCATGAATCGACTCAAACGCATGCTGCTAGAAAATATTGCCTGGGTGCGCGAAACCGCGCACGCTGATACGCAATTCTTTCCGCGCCTTGCGCAAGGGCAGAGCCCCAAGGTGTTGTAGATCGGATGCTCGGATAGCCGCGTGCCCGCCGAGACCGTAACCCATGCCAATCCGGGCGACCTGTTCGTTCATCGCAACATCGCCAATCTGTGCCATCCTGCGGACGACAACACGCCCAGCGTGTTTGAATACGCCGTGCGCGTGCTCAAGGTCGATCACGTGATCGTCTGCGGCCACTATGGCTGCGGCGGCGTGCGTGCATCGCTCTTGCCGCTCTCGAACGAACTGCCGCACGTGAACCAGCGTATCGCGCCCTTGTGTGCGTTGGGCGAGTGGTATCGCGTGGAACTTGATTCGTTCGGCGAACTGGATGCGCGCACCAACCGCCTTGCGGAACTCAATGTGCTCGAACAAGTGCGCCTGTTGCGGCAGACGCCTATCGTGCGTGATCGCGAAGCGCCGCCGCTGGTGCACGGCTCGATCTTCGGCCTGCATGATGGATTGAGCAAGGTGCTCGCCTCGGGTTGATACCGGCCACGCGCGCGCGGCATCACTTCAAACCGCCGAAACCACTGGCCGCTGACCCGTTTCCTACCCAATGCATTGCGCATGCAGCGCCGCTTCCGGCAGCGCGGCATGCTCTAACTCGCTCTGAACGAACATGAACCTAAGAGGCCAGTTCAAAAACTCTATTCAGCACGGCTGAAGACGTTCCAACAGACGAG
>LFJI01000673.1 GCA_001235855.1 Candidatus Burkholderia brachyanthoides | reverse complement strand
ATGGCCGGCCTCGAGAAGGGGGGTCACTGGGCTTGAGGCCTATGAGGCGAAAGTCGTACGGTTCCTTAGGGGGCGATGGTGCCGTAATGTGCTGTTGCTACCCGGCGGAGCATCGGCGGATTTTCCGTTCGACGTGGTGCTCTCGGATATCCATATGCCCGGGCGGCTGAACGGCATCGATCTGGCCTGGCCGAGTTTCTGGAGTGTTTCGAGCCGTGCATTCCGGCGATCCGCGTCACCGGCTACGCTGAGGAACTCGACCGCGCACGTCAGGTTTATGCGCGCGTGCTGTCCAAGCCGTTCGATATCGCGCTGCTCGATTCGCTGCTGCGGGCGATTCGCGAAGGGGCGGCGAACGCCGCCACGCGCCCGCTCGATAGCTAACAGACATCGCAGTTTCCTTCGCCTGCAATCGCTGGTACGCGCTTTGTAAAAAAGCGGCTTCGCCTGTCTTGCGTCCGCCGCGCGCGCAGCCGTCACTCCCGCTCCGGTATGCTGATGCCCCGCTCCGGCACGAGCCGTGGCGTGGCAGGCGCCGGATTGTCTGGCGATTCGCTATCGGAACGCGATGCGCTTGCCGGCCGCGATCCACTGGCGCCGCGCACGCCGACTCAGGAAATGAGCGAACGCGAAGCCCGCGCACGCCAGAACGCCAGCACGCTCGATCCGCTGCCGGGCGTACGCACCGACATGGCTGACGAATGGCGCTCGGTGTCTGACCCGCTCGGTCTGCTCGACAAACCCGCGAAACCATATCAGGCGGAATCGAGCATGCAAAGTCAGGCGCTTGGCATGCAAACGCAGTCTCAAAGCGCGCGATGGAGATGGGCGCATCGCCCGATCCGGTGCGGATGTCGGAAGGCACGCAGGCGAACGGTCCGATCGGCCCGAACACCGTGCCCAACGAATACATGGAATACGAAGAAGACTTCCGCGCCGACTACGCCACGCGTTACGCGGCGACCGGCGAGCCATACTAGGGTCTGTTTACATTCGATGAAATGTGTTTACATCTTGTCTTTTGCATGA
>LFJI01000672.1 GCA_001235855.1 Candidatus Burkholderia brachyanthoides | reverse complement strand
GGGTGGGGAACGCTGAAATCGTTGTAGGCGCCTCCGCTCATCGCAAGACGTATATGGTTAAACTGGGTTTGTTGAAGTCGAGATCAATGTGGGACAAAGGAATCCAGTAACGCAGAACGATTGAAGCGTTACTCCCGTCGCAGCACAGGAAATTTTTGCCAACGCTTCCTGTGACCATTCGGACGGGGCAGCCATCGGTGAGATGGTTCAAGTGATCGAAAGACAACCTAAGTACGTTGCATCTCCGCACCGTGAAACTGCAGGATTACCTAAACTGGCCGCAAGGCCAGCAAGGTAACGGAGTCTCCGTAGTACCCAAGGTCGGCTTGTAATGGGTTCGGCAGCCCGTGACGAACAACGCGGAAGCAGCAAGGGGCATAAGTGATCCGGAAGGAGAGCGAAAACCCTCGATGCTGCGGGGAAGGGAGACAGTTGTTGGATTCTTCGATCTTGAAAGGGAGGGTAAGCCAATGCTACCCATCGAACTGGACAAAAGATTGGAAGGAATCGAGGCCGCCTCGAAGAAGGGGTATCCGGTACGGAACCTTTATCGGCTCGCGTGCGAGCCGGAAATGTGGTTGCAGGCGTATGTAAACATTCGTGCGAACGCAGGCGCATTGACGGCAGGAGTTTCGGAAGAGACTCTGGATGGCTTTTCGCTTGAAAGGGTGAAGAAGCTGGCGCAGCAGTTGCGGGACAGAAGGTACGTAGCAAAACCTGTGCGTAGGGTTCAGATTCCCAAAAAGGATGGCAGAACTCGGCCACTGGGTATTCCCGGCGGGGATGACAAACTCGCGCAGGAAGTAGCACGAATGATCTTGGAGCGGGTCTACGAGCCAGTGTTCTCGGAACACTCTCACGGATTCCGTCCGAAACATTCATGCGAAACCGCGCTGAATGAAATCCGCCCCGTCTGGAACGGAGTGAAATGGATCGTGGATGTTGACATCAAGGGTTTCTTTGACAACATCCCACACAACAGACTGCTGAAGACGCTGAGCGAGAAGGTTCAGGACAAGAATCTCCTAGG
>LFJI01000671.1 GCA_001235855.1 Candidatus Burkholderia brachyanthoides | reverse complement strand
CTCATGCAAAAGACAAGATGTAAACACATTTCATCGAATGTAAACAGACCCTAGAGATATCAGGGCTGAATGGGCGCAGGCTTGCGTCCGCAACCTACGACAGAGAATGAAGTTGATTTCCTTCCCCTGCGGGTAACCGGCTTGAGCGCTGGCGGCAAGCGAATGTTTGACGCGCGGGTAAGCGTAAGCATCGTTGATGCCTGCCTGCAGCCTGGTGCGTCGATTGCCGGGCTAGGGCTGAAGGCCGGCGTGAACGCGAACCAGCTGCACATAATGGATTCGTTTGCGATATCGGCGTCGACGCCGCGATACCCGAGATCGCTCAACACCGTCTTCACACTCGGAGCGCCTTGCGCCTCCTGCAATAGGATTGCGCTCTGCTCCAGTTGTTCGGCCAGTACATGGCCATCGTACGGATTGCCCGGGAATGCTCGCGCGCCGACGATCAAGCCATGCCGCTCAGTGATCGCAAGGCTGACCTTGACGCCAAACTCATACGGCTGGCGGGCTTTGCCTTTCCCGATGCATTCCGCTTCCGGTGCGTGCAGCGCGTGGAGTTTGTTCTTGTCCCTCGGGCATTGACGGCAGATGCGCCACGCCCGCTCCAGCCAAACCGTCAGCGACGCTTGCTGCTCGAGCGGGAGCCCGGACCTCTTGCGTTCGATGTCGCGCAACACGTGGCCCAACACCGTGCGCTGACGTTTGAGCACCCGACGCAGGCGTCTGAACTGCTGCTTTGCATGCGCGTAACCCCCGGCGCGCCGACGCAGCCGCTTGCCTTCACGCTCATACGCTTGCCTGAGCACCAGGCCCGCGCGCCGCGCCAGAGGCGTACCAGTTTGGTCCGTGCCACCTCGAGCAGGCGACGATTGCTCGGATACGCGATCGCCTTCCCCTGAAGTGTGCTGTCGACAATCACACGCTCGAATTCAACCGGCGTGATCGCCTTCATCCGTGTCGCCGCGATAATCGTCGTCGCTAGGGTCTGTTTACATTCGATGAAATGTGTTTACATCTTGTCTTTTGCATGAGC
>LFJI01000670.1 GCA_001235855.1 Candidatus Burkholderia brachyanthoides | reverse complement strand
GCCGTGCTCGCCTGCGCCTTTGGAGCGCTGCTGAGAATGTGAACAGAACCTAGTCAAGGACATTCAGAGCGATCTCGAAGTGCACGATTGCCTCGGCTGTCCGTTGGTCATCGATGATCGCGCGTGGGGCGTGCTCACGCTCGATGCGCTCGATCCCGCGCGCTTCGACGACATCGATATGGCTTCGTTGAAGGCGTTTCTGAGCCTGACCGCGGCGACCGTCAGCGTGGCGGAGCGCATCGCCACGCTTGCGTGCACGGGCGAGGCCGAACGCCGCCGCGCGGAGGTATACGGTCGGTTTGCGCCGCCCCGAGATGATCGGCGCGAGCGAACGGCACACGCGCCTGATGAGCGATATCGCCATCGTCGCCTCCAGCGATCTAACCGTGCTGATCACGGGCGAGACCGGCGTCGGCAAGGAACTCGTCGCAAGCGAAATTCACGCGCAGTCGCCGCGCGCGGACAAGCCGCTCGTCAGCCTGAACTGCGCGGCGCTGCCGCATGCGCTGGTCGAGAGCGAACTGTTCGGGCATGTGCGCGGCGCGTTCTCGGGCGCGTCCTCGGACCGGCGTGGCAAGTTCGAACTCGCCGATGGCGGCACGCTGTTTCTTGACGAAGTCGGCGAGTTGCCGCTCGCGGTGCAGGCCAAGTTGCTGCGCGTGCTGCAGAACGGGCAGTTGCAACGCATCGGTTCGGATAGTGAGCATCGTGTGGATGTGCGGCTGGTGGCTGCCACCAATCGCGATCTGGCGGAGGAAGTGCGGGCGGGACGCTTCCGGGCGGATTTCTATCACCGGCTGTCGGTATATCCGCTCGCGGTGCCGCCCTTGCGCGAGCGCGGCCGCGACGTGCTCCTGCTCGCCGGCTTCTTTCTGGAGGAAAGCCGTGCGCGTCTCGGGCTCGGGAGCCTGCGTCTGTCCGCCGATGCGCAGGCGGCGCTGTTCGCTTAGAGAGCAGTTCAAAATCCCCATGAGGGAACTATTTACTTCTTTGGTGATTTGCTAACCTTGGGCACCTGAACAATAGAAACCCA
>LFJI01000669.1 GCA_001235855.1 Candidatus Burkholderia brachyanthoides | reverse complement strand
TCACAAACACTTGGCTTTCACAAAAGCCTTATTTCAACACTTCACAAACTTAAAGCATCAAAAAGCATATAAAACACTTAGGCTTCCAAAATGAGCCTTTATTTCAAAAACTTTTATTAGCTTTTATTCAATGATACCTTGCATTTTCTAGACCTTGCACATATCATTTAAGCACCACTCCACTGGCCCGATGCACATGCACAAAAATGGGAATGTCCGGACACATCTTGTCTCAAAACTGGACACCGACTACCCACTACTCCCCATCACGCATATCCACACGTTCATACACTTTGTGTACTCATATTATTCTACTAAATGCTGTTGTGTGTAAAAGAAAAGTGTGTGTCACGAGAAAATTATCTATGAACAATGCAATACATGCCTGGATGAGAAAGTTGGCATTTCATGCCCTTACGACACTCTAAATATTGCACTTATTTATTTGAGGTTTTTCTTGTCAACTTTAATCATAAGGGCTTACCTCGCACATTTTTCCCATATACCAAGACGCGTTTCAAGGCGCCTCGGTCCTCCGGGTTCCCATAGACTTAAACGCGTTTCAAGGCGCTTTAGCCCTCCGGGTTTTTCTTTCCTCTCATTTTTCTCATTTGTTTGCACATTTCCCATAGACTTAAACACATTTCAAAGCGCTTTAGTCCTCCGGGTTTTCTCATTTTTCTTGTTTGCTTGCCTTTTGGCTTTTATTCATAGACTAATGCCCACGGGGCTTATTGTTCCTATCACTCAAAAAACAGCAAAACAAGAATTTTCAATTCTTGGCCTTAATCATACTTAAAGTTGACAAGAACAATGTGCTATTTAGAAATGCCAATAAGAGCACTACTACCCCCAAAATGGCCAAAACCACGCATTACATCTTCACGAAAGAACATTCCACGTGTGTCGTGCAAAAAGTACAATAAACACTTAATGGACTAAACGTTCCTCTAAATGCATGAAACTGTGAAAAATGCAACAAGATTCGTGGCATCTAAAAATAAAATTTCTAGCAATTCTATCATCGACTAATGC
>LFJI01000068.1 GCA_001235855.1 Candidatus Burkholderia brachyanthoides | reverse complement strand
GGTAGCAAAATACTTGGAGGCAACGAGCCTCGCTCGGTAACAAATAACCTGAGTCTGCACCGTGCACGGCGAGCTATGCGCCGGCCGACAAGAACCGCCACAACGATTACATTCCGGTGCCACCGGTCGGTCAGAAGATGCCGCAGCAGGAGCCGGGCGTGCGTGCGTCGCGCGCGCTGGGCTACGAGCTGTTTGTGCGCACCAAGGTCGATGCGTCGAAGGGACGGTGGCGTTCAACTTCGTCAACACGGGCGATCTGGGCGCGGTGTTCCTGCTGTACAGATCAGATCGGGCAGCACGGTGGCGCCGAACACCTACACGGTCGAAGCGAAGAAGCGTCTGCGCGATCAGGTCTCGATGAATGCGGACGACACGTTCGACTTCGTCGTGCACGGGCCGAACGGCTTCGTGTGCCGCGTGGCGGGCAAGGCGACGCCGCGTTCGTCGTGGAACGGACAGCAGGCGCTGCCGGAAGTCGCGGAAGGCTATGACGTCGCCAACGGCAATCTGCACTGTGTCTGGAAAACAACGGCACGGCCGCATGCGTGTTCAGCATCGTCAATGCGTACCAGCCGTCGAAGACCATCACGAATCGCGTCGCCGGCGGCGATACCACGCAGGTCTATCTGGACCTGCGCGACTCGCACGGCTGGTACAACGTCGAAGTGAAGGTGAGCACGGACAGCGTGTTCTCGCGCCGTCTGGCCGGTCGCGTCGAAACGGGCCGCGACGGCATGAGCGATCGATCCGGCGTTCACAGTGTATTCGGAGTGAGGCGCATGTTGTAACCCCGATACGGTGCGCAGCACTCGCGCCGTATCCGTGCGGCATCCGACGCGCGTTTTTGCGTTCGCGCATCACGTGTGCAACGGCATCGATCGTAGGGAAGGATACGTTTCCTGCAAACCGGATGCTTTCAGCTTCTTTTCAATGGATGTTACCATAGTATTACACTCCGTCACGACCGGTTACAGATCGAAGGTAACAGAGAGAAAATGAAAACGAGGATGGCAGGCGCAGTAGCGTGGTTGAGCATCATTTTGGCCGCCTGCGGTGGTGGCGGCAACGACGCACCCGCCACGACGACACCTGGCGTATCCGCTGCGGGGCAATATCAGGGAACGGTGAACGGGCGTCACGCCACGATCCTGATTCTCGACGATGGGCGGTTCTACACCGAATACTCCAATCCCTATCAGTCGACGCTTATCGCGGGCGTGGCCGCGGGCAACGCGACTTCGGGCTCGGGCGTGTTGTCAGGTGGGTCCGGTAACAACTACAACCTGGAAGGCCAGGGCGTCAGCGCCGTATCGCTGAGCGGGTCCTTCATCGCAAAACAGTCGATCAAGGCGTCCGTCGCCTATGCGAACGGCGCGAAATCCGACTTCACCGGCGCACCTATGACAAGAGCTACGACACTGCACCGGCTCAGGCCGCGGTAACGGGCACGTTCAGGGGCAACAGCGCCGTCGTCATCGGCACGCGGGTAGCCTCCGACAGCGTCAGGCTGACCATTGACGCAAACGGCAACATCACGGGCAACGGGACCAATTGCGCGCTCACCGGCACGATCCGGCCGCCCGCGAGCTCCAACGTCTACGACATCAGTCTCACGTTCGGCTCGGGATCCGGCTGCGCTTATCCGAATACGGCGGCAAGTGGCATCGGCGTCATGAGCGGCAATCAGATTCATGCGTTCGTGCAAACGCCCGCGAAGGGTGGCGTGCTGTTCCTCGGCACACTGATAGTCACGCTCATCGATTCCTGCATCGTTCAACGTTCAAAAGAGACGTCCGCGCTCGCCGTACATGCGTGAGACGTCGCGAATACTCGACACCGCCATCCAGAAGGCGCTTTCGGATGGCCTCACATCACCATGGTCAAACTCGCCGCTAAAACCCTTTCGTGCGCGGCGCTGATGCTCGCGCTCGGCGCATGCGCTTCGATCAATGCGAGTTCGTACACGCCTTCGATCGAGAACATCGAAACGCTCAAGAGCGCGGCTCCGATCCAGACGCGTGTACGTACCTTCGATCCGACACGACCAGCGAGAACCCGTATCCGGTATAAGTACGCGTTGCGCGCATGCGCTCGCCGGTCGGCGGGCCCTTCGGCGCTTATGTATCGAACGCGCTGGCTACCGAACTGGCCTTGTCCGATGCGGTGTCGCCCGACGCCAAAGTCGAAATTACCGGCGCGCTGTTGAAGAACGACATCGACGCCGCAGTCGGTCAGCGCACCGGAACGGTTTCGGTGCGCTTCGTCGTGCGGCGCGGCGAGAGGGTTGTGTACGACAGCGTTAAAACAGCCTCCGATCACTGGAATTCCTCCTTCATGGGGAACATCGCGATTCCGGCTGCCACGGCTGCGTACCCGCACATCATCCAGAAACTGCTGGCTTCACTCTACGCGGATCCGCTCTTCATTGCATCGGTTCACTAACTCCACCTGAAGATCATAGACACGATGAAACTGCTCCACATTGCCCGCGCCGCTGCGGCCGGCATTGCATTTGCCGTACTCTCCGGCTGCGCTCACAACATCACCATCTCGGGCGACTCCACCGAGTTGATGAAGACCGAGAAGACCGAACAGATCGACAAAGTCGTCAGACTGCTGATTACCGACGAACAGCGCGCCAAGGACGTGACGTCGCCGGGAGGTGGCGGCGACAAAGTCACGTACAAGCCCTACCGCGATCTCAAGTTCCCGATTTATCTCGGGCTGTCGCGCACCTTCAAGCAGGTCGTCAAACTAAACGCTATGCCGGATGAAGCGACCGCGCGCTCCAAGGGCATCAGCTATCTCGTTGCGCCGGAGATTGTGACCGATTCGTCATTGGCGAGCCTCCTGACGTGGCCGCCGACCGATTTCTCCGTGACGCTGGTCTGCACGGTGACGGACCCAACAGGCAAGCAAGTTGCCGCGCCGCAAATACGCGGCACGGGCCATGCGGAATTCGAGGAGACGACACACATGACGGTCGACGGTCAAGTCACTCACACACGGCATCGATCATGTCGGGCTTACGGTCCGCGACTTGAATCAGACGGTCGATTTCTTCGTGAATTGCCTGGGCTGGAACAAGGTCGGCGAGAAGCCGGATTATCCAGCGGTGTTCGTGTCGGACGGTCACTTGCTGGTGACGCTGTGGCAGCTGAAGGATGAAAGCCACGCCGCCTCATTCGACCGGCGCGTAAGTCAAGCATGGGCGTCTCCTGTTGAGCGCCCTCATTATGACAAGCCTCGTCACAAACCTTGCGTCCCACCATTCGTGCCGGTCGAGCGCTGCCTGCGAACTGCCGCCGTTGCCGTTCCTGTCCAGACGCGGCTGTATGCCGCCCGAGCTTTGCGTCGTGCCCATGCCGGACGTGCTCGTGCCGTTCGACGAGCCGCCGCGCGCGGCCTGACCCACGCATGCCGCCGCGCCCGCATCGGAACCGGAGCGGCCGGGGCCGGAAGGATTGACCGTAGTCGGGCCGTGGCTCGCGCCGGGCGTGATCTGCTCCCCGGCGCCTTCGGCAAACGCGCCGCCTGCAAGGCCCAGCATCGAAAGGAACAACACGAGTTTGCCGATCGTCTTCATCGTTCGTCTCCGTAAGCATCGAGTCGATGTGAGACATCGCGCAAAACGTGTTCCGCGCCGGCGTTCGCTTTTACGCTCACGCCTTCTTGTCGGCGAATAGACGTCGGCGCACGTGGCGCAAATGCGCGCGCACGCATCGCGCTCTTCGCCGCGCGTGTGTCGCGCTTCAGCACCGCTTCGCCGATCTTTCTGTGATCGGCGTTCATCTCGCGCGGGATGTCCGCATCAGCCTAGAAGGTTTTGAGGTACGTGAACATCGGGCTGTAGCGCTTGTTCCAGAGCACCGTCATGACCTCGGTGAGCATCGGATTGCCGGTCATGTCGATCAGGTGCAGATGGAAGCGTTTGTCTGCTTCGAGAAATTACGCGTTATGCACCGATTGCGTCTCCAGCTTGTCGATGAGACGCGTCAGCGCGCGCCGCTGCTTGTCGGTGCCGTTCTCGCGGCGAGCGCGGCGATCTCGCTTTCGATCAGCGCGCTCGCTGACAGCAGATCGGTGGTGCTGAATTCCGCGTCGTCCGGCTCGCGCACGAATACGCCGGTGCCGGTGCGAATTTCGACGCGCCCCGCGATCTCTAGCGCGATCAGCACCTTGCGCACCGACGAGCGGCCCACCCCCAGTTGTCTCGCCAGATCGTGCTCGGCAGGCAGCGCCTGTCCCGGTAAGTAGGTGCCGTCCTCGATCAGGGCGATCAGCAGGCTCGAAATCTCTTCTGATAGAGGCGTTCGGACTTCACAGGCTCGGCAGGTCCATCGGCAGGTTCATTCGCCCATCCTCGTGCGTCCTTGAAGCGTTCTTACACGTTCCGTTAATCGAATTGCACGACGCAAAAGCAATCATTTATAATATTTTTTTATTCTTGACCGGTACCGGGTGGCATGCGCGGACGGTGGCCTGACCACACATGCATCACAATGCATCAAGACGGAATCAGACGGATTTCAGGTGGTAGTTTGAAAGCATAGCATCGGCTTTTTGGCCGGCGTGGCGCATTCTGCCTTGCCTCCGTCACGCATCATGCCGATGGCGCGCGGTCTGGCGCCATGAGTCATTCAGAATCAAGAAGAATGCAAAGAACACAGGAGACACAGCATGTTCCGCAGAGGAATGCAGGCCAGCGTCGCGCTGGCGTTCGCATCGTGCATGATCGCGAGCGCCGCTCACGCGCAAGTCGCCACGGGCGACACATTCGGCAAGAAGATCGGATCGCGCGCAAGAAGATCGCGCTTTCGAACAGCTTCGCGGGCAACGCGTGGCGCCAGTCGATGCTGAAGATCTGGAACGCGGTGTCGCAGCAGGTGCAGAACCTGATCCTGCAAGAAGGGTATAACGCCATCGTCGACGAGCCGTGCGCGTATCGCGTCAACTTCGATTTCAACGGCTGGGCGGAGCAGGGGGTGGATTATCTCGCGCAGTGTCTGAACGGCCAAGGCAATATTCTCGAAGTGCGCGGCGTGGCGGGCATATCCGTCGACAACCTCATGCACGAGGACGTGCTCGAGTGAATGAAGAAGTATCCCAACATGAAGCTCGTTGGCTCGGTGAACGGCGACTGGACGCAGTCGGTCGCGCAGAAGGCGGTCGCGGGCAAGAAGATTCCGAAGGACGTCACCATCAACGTGCCCCTGCTCGCGATCTCGCAGCAGGAAAACTGCCCGCGAAACTCGCGGCCACGCCGCCGGGCGGCATCGCGGATGTCACCTACACGCTGCCGCAAACGGTCGCGCTGCTCGACAAGAAGTAACCCGGGTCATTGCATCGCCACGCATGGAGGCATGTGGATGGGCGCAATACATTATGGAAGAAGCCAGCAACGCGCTGATCCGCTTCGAAGGCATCGGCAAGACTTTCGGGCGTGTGTGCGCGCTGAACGATATCGGCTTCACCTTCATGCAGGGCGAATGCGTGGGCATCGGGGGCACAACGGCGCGGGCAAATCCACGCTGATGGCGGTGCTCGCGGGCGTTTATGCGCCCACGCCAGGGCAGCATCGAAGTGGATGGCCGTGCCCCATTACGACGCCAACGCCGCCCGCGATGCCGGCGTGCGCTGCGTGTTTCAGGAGCTTTCGCTGTGCGCGAATCTCACGGTCGCTGAGAACATGTGCGTGGTGCACCCGCAATTGCGCGGACGCGGCTGGCGCCGCCGCGCGACAAGCTCGAAGAGATTTTTCCGGGCAACGGGTTGAAGGGCAACGCACTCGTGTCGGACCTCACGCTTACGCAACAGCAGATGGTGGAGATCGCGCGCGGCTTCACGGTCACCGATACGCCCGTGCGCCTCGTGATCCTCGACGAACCTACGTCCTCGCCGACGCCCACACCGCCGATCAACTGCTCGCGTTCGTGCGCCTCGCGGCCGGGCGCGGCATCCGCGGCATCACCTGTCTGCTCATTACGCACATGCTGGGCGAGATCGAGCGCGTAGCCGATCGCGTGATGGTGATGCGCGACGGCGGCATCGTCGGCGTGTTGCCGCGCGAGCAGTCCAAGCGCGAGTTGATCATTCAGGCGATGGGCCAGCATCTCGAAGCCGACAAGACGTCCGCCGCGCGCATCAAGAGCAAGCGCGGCAGCGAGCGCCATTACCAGTGGCATGTGGGCGCGAAGAGGCATACGGAGATCGACGCCGCGCGCGGTGAGATCGGCGGCTTCGCGGGACTCGCGGGGCAGGGTAGACCGAAGCGCTGCTGTCCATCTACGAAGTCGCCACGGCGCGCGGACAAGGGGACAAGGCCGCGCCAAAGTCGCCTTCGCGCGGGCAATCGGGGGCGCGACGGCGTGTTCCCGGTCTGGTCCATCGCGCGCAGAATCTGGACTTGCGCTGGCTGTTCGGCGGCGCGAAAAGCAAGCGTGGACTCGTCGATTTCGCGGCGGCGCGCGACGTGGTCGAAGCATGGCGCACGAGGATCATCGGCATTCGCGGCGCGTCGATGAACGCGGGCATCCTGTCGCTCTCGGGCGGCAATCAGCAAAAGGTGCTGTTCGCGCGTGCTCGCATCCGACGCCGATCTGATCTTGATGGACGACCCCACGCGCGGCGTCGATGTCGGCATCAAGCGCGATATCTATCAACTCGTGCACGACGAAGAGCCGCGAAGGGCCACACCTTCATCTGTTATACGACGGAAAACGAGGAACTGTCGCACTGCGACCGTACCTACGTGTTCCGATCGGCCGCCGTCACGCGCGTACTCAGCGCCGACGAATGCACGGAAGACGCGCTGCTCGCGGCAAGTTTCGAGGAGCAAGCCGCATGAGTCTCGCGATCACCCAAGGGCGTTTGCGCGCCGCGCTGCCCGCCATTTCGCTCGTCGCGGTGTTGGTGCCGATCCTCATCATGCAGCCTGCGGTCATGAGCTACTTCGGCTCCAGCCTGCTGCTCAATCTCGCGGTACCCATCGTGCTCGCCACGCTCGAGCAACTCGCGATCATCACCGTGAACGATCTCGATCTGTCGATCGGGCCGTTCGTGAGTCTGGTCGCGTGCATCGGCGCGACGCTGCTCGTCAAAGAGCCGTGGCTCGGCAGCCTTAGCACTGGTCGGCTGCGTGCTCGCCTATGCGGCGGTCGGCGCGCTCATCGAGTTGCGGCAGATTCCGTCGATCGTCGTGACGCTCGGCTTGTCGTTCGTGTGGAGCGGTCTTGCCATCGTGCTGCTGCCGTTACCGCGCCCATCGTGTGGTCGGTGCTGATCGCGATCGTCGGGCATCTGCTGCTGATGCGCTCGTCGGCCGGCGTGCGCGGAGCGGGCGGCAATCCGCGCGCGATGCGCCGCTTCGGCTGGTCGCTCGTGCGCAGCAAGGCGATGCTGTACGGCGTGGCGGGCGTGTTCGGCGTGCTGTCGGGCCTGTCGCTGCTCGGCCTCACCATTTCCGCCGATGCTAACCTCGCGCTGCGCTATACGCTGCTTTCCATCGCCGCAGTGATTTTGGGCGGCGGCGAGTTCATCGGCGGGCGTGTGTCGGTGATCGGCGCGATCACGCTGACGCTCGCGGTATCGTTCCTCGTGTTCCTGAATATCTCAGCGGACTGGCAGGTCGGCATGCAGGGTGCGATTCTGATCGTCGTGCTGTCGCTGCGCGTGCTGCTGCAACGCGGAAAACGCCGATGACCCAGCATACTTCGAGCGAATCCATCGTGAACGAAAAACCTGACGTCAGCACATGGACGCGCCTGAAGAGCATTCAGGTGCTGTGGGCATGATCGTTCGCGGGCGCCGTGCTCGTGTGGCTCGCCATCGTCGCGATCTTCGGTCTGGGCATCGCGGGCAACGTCGCCGAGACCGCGCTCACCTACGGCGTGTTCATGGTGCTGGTCGGGCTCGGGCAGATGCTGGTCATCACTCCTCGGGCGTGGGCAACATCGACCTGTCGGTGCCATCGACGATCGCGCTCGGTCTCGCGAACTATGCGCTGATCCGCCTGCTGCGCATTCCGCCGATCATCGCGACGCTGTCGTCGAGCTTCATCATCCAGTCGATCGCCATCACCCAGGGACGGCCGCTTCCGCCGCCGCCCGCGCTCGGCGCGTTCGCCACCGGCCGTTTGCTGGGCGTGCCGTATATCGCTCTTGTCGCGCTGGTGTTGTCATTCGCGTTCGCGGTGCTGCTGCATCGCGCGGTCGGTGTACGGGCGCAGGCTGTCGGCCATCGGCCAGAACTCGCGCGCCGCGTGGCTCGCGGTCGTCGTGATCGGCGGCACGCTCGTCACGGGCGGCAAGCCGACGATCACGGGCGTCTGGGGCGTGTTGATGTTCCTGTTTCTCTGACCAACGCCGTGCTCAACGCGGTCGGCGCTGATGCGGGTGTGCGCTCCATCGTGTACGGCGTGCTGATCATCGCGGTGACGGTCGCGGCGGGCGGCAGCAAGGTGATGCGTTAATTTCGAACGGAAAACACGAGATGAAACCCAGCGATTTCGAAGTGCGCGACGCGCGTTTCAGGCTGCTGCTCCAGCCGAACGCGTTCCTCACGAAACTGACGGGCCAGTGTCTGTGGGCCGAAGGTCCGGTGTATTTCCCGGCGAGCGACCTGCTCATCTGGAGCGATATTCCGAATAACCGCATGCTGCGCTGGGCGCCCGGCATGGGCATGGGCGTGTACCGCGCACCGTCGAATTACAGCAACGGCAATACGCGCGATGCCGAAGGCCGCATGGTGTCGTGCGAACACGGCGCGCGGCGCGTGACGCGCACGGAGCACGACGGAAGCATCACCGTGATCGCATCGCACTTCGAAGGCAAGCGCCTCAATTCGCCGAACGACGTGATCGTCGATTCGCACGGCGCGATCTGGTTCACCGATCCCGACTACGGCATCATCAGCGACTACGAAGGATATCGTTCGGATAGCGAAATCGGGCGCTGCAACGTGTATCGCGTGGCGCTCGGCAGTACGCAGGTGCAGATCGTCTGTGACGACTTCGTGAAGCCCAACGGCCTCGCGTTTTCGCCGGACGAATCGAAGCTGTATATCGCGGATTCGGCAGCCTCGCACAGCGAGAGCGATCCGCGCCATATCCGCGTGTTCGATGTCGCGAGTGACGGCGCGTTGCGCAACGGCCGCGTGTTCATCGAGATGAAGACGGGCGTGCCCGACGGCATGCGTCTGGACGAACACGGCAACGTGTGGACCAGCGCCGACGACGGCGTGCATTGTTACGCGCCGGACGGCACGCTGCTCGGCAAGATCCTGATTCCCGAAGTCGTCGCCAACCTCACCTTCGGCGGGATCAACCGCAATCACCTGTTCATCGCAGCGACGTCGTCGATCTATTCGTTGTACGTGGGCGTGCGCGGTGCATGGCGCTAAAAAAAAAAGAGACACCATGAAGAAAATCGTTTTGACGATGCTGATGGCCGTGCTGTCGGCGTCCGCATCTGTGTCGGTCGCGACCGGCGACACCTCGTCGATCAAGATCGCGCTGTCGAACAACTACGCGGGCAATAGCTGGCGTCAGTAGATGCTCAAGATCTGGTCGAACGTGGCCGATCCGGCGGTCAAGCAGAAGATCGTTGCGGCAGCGCCCACCTTCACGACCGCTGAAAGCCAGGCGACCGAACAGGTCCAGCAGATCCAGAACCTGATCCTGCAGGGCTATAAGGCGATCGCCGTCGATTGCGGTGTCGCCACCGCGCTCAACGGCGTGATCAAACAGGCGTGCGGCGCGGGCGTGACCATCGTTTCGTTCGATGGCATTGCCACGGAGTCGTGCGCGTATCGCATCGTAGTGGATTTTCAGGGCATGGGCCGCATGCAGGTCGATTATCTGGCCAAGCGTCTGAACGGCAAGGGCAATCTGCTGGAGATTCGCGGGCTGGCGGGCGTGTCCGTGGACGACGAGATCCACGCGGGCATCGTCGACGAGCTGAAGAAGTATCCGGGCATGAAGATCGTCGGCTCGGTTCACGGCGACTGGACCCAGACCGTCGCGCAGAAGCAGGTGGCGGGCATTTTTGCCGACCTTGCCGAAGATCGACGGTGTGGTGACGCAAGGCGGCGACGGCTTCGGCGCGGCGCAGGCGATCAAGGCGGCGGGCTGGTCGATGCCGATCATCATCCTTGGCAACCGGCAGGAAGAACTCGCGTGGTGGGCCGAGCAGAAGAAGACCGGCTACGAAACCATGTCGGTGACGATTCCGCCGGGTGTGTCGTCGTTCGCGTTCTAGGTCACGCAGCAGATTCTGGCAGGCAAGAAGGTGCCACACGATATCCGCATGCCGGTGCTCGAAGTGAAGCCTGAAGAACTGGATGCCGTGCTCGCGAAGACGCCGGCTGGCGCGCTCGCGAACAAGGAATACACGCGTGAGGAAGTCGTTGCGGTGATCGACGGCAAGAAGAAGTAACGCGCGAGGACAAGAGCCCGCACGACGCGCATGCGGCGCGTCAGTTCCCGAGCCGTTGCGCGAAGGAATAGCGCCGCATGCAGCGCTATTCCTTCGCATCGAGGAACGCCTGTTCCACCGCGTTCATCCGGCACGCAATGCCATAGCAGAAACACTTCCACATCGATCAGGCCGTCGTCGGGCGGCAGCCGATGCCATAGCCCGCAGATCAGCCGCCGCAAGGCCTGACTGACGGCGGGCTGCGTCACATACAGACGCGCCGCCGTGCGGCCCAGACTGCGCTCCTGCATGATGACGAGGAAGATGCGAAGCAGATTCCAGTCGAAGCGGTCATTCAGAAACGGGGTGATGTCGGTGCGCATGGGCGTTCGTCGGAGGATAAATCGAACCATTAGCCGAATTTATACGTCGAATAATAATCCGAAATTTGACTAATGCTTTATGGCGCTCGATAAACGATGCTAATCCGCGATGCGCGCGGTCACTGAGGAGACAAGCCTTGAGTCAGCCCTTAAAGGCCAGTTCAAAAAGGTTGCTCAGCTCGGCTGAAGATGTTCCAGCAGACGAG
>LFJI01000668.1 GCA_001235855.1 Candidatus Burkholderia brachyanthoides | reverse complement strand
TTCCATAACGACGACCTGTCGATAGATGCTGTTATAGAAATGCTTCTATAACTGCTGCTGGTGTTTTTCGCGGTAACCGTGCTGACCGTCTGCCTGCTGCTCTGGCCTTGCGCGCAACACCTCGGCACCTTGTCGGCGCTGCTGCTGGTGTGGGGGATCGCGATCATCTGCTTCGGTCTCGCGATGCAGGCGCACGTGCTGAAGCTCGCCCCCGATGCAGCGGACCTCGCCATTTCGATGTTTTCCGGGCTGTACAACATCGGCATCGGCGGGGGCGTGCTGATCGGCAAGTTCGTCGCGCGCGACGCCGGCCTGAGTTGGGCCGGCGCGTTCGTCGTGTCGCGCCGTGCGTGGCGCGGCGCGAGCACGTCGCCATCCATCTCGCAGCCCGTGGAGGAAATGGAACCGTGATGAGAAAAGCTGTGCTCGCCGTCTCCGCGATATCGGTTCTTCTGGCCGGACCCGTGCTCGCGTCCGACTGGCGTCTCGTGACGTCCAACGACGCGTTCGATCTCTATGCCGACGCCGAATCGATCACGTCCGGCCCGACGATCAAGGTCTGGATGCGTTTCGACGGCAAGCCGCCTTACAAGGTCGAGAACGGCCTGCTTCAGGTGCGCGGCATGGAGCGCTGGAACATCGACTGCATGAACCGGACGGTCGCCATGAGCGACTACGCCGGCTACGACGACACCGGTCAGGCGGTCATCTCGAAGCCCGACCCGCAGACTCCGCCGCATCCCATCGCGCCCGACTCGGTGTAGGATATCGCGGCTTCGTATCTTTGCAAGCCGGACGCGTTCGAGTGAGCGTCAGGCGTCGTAGACCGCTTTCGCGTCTTCGAGGAAAGCGGCGAGACGTCTGGGCGCGCGGCCGATCAGCGTTTCGACGTGGTCCGTGACGATCGAGAGATTGCCTGCGTGAATCTCCGCGTCGGCCGTCACCAGCACATCGACGAACACGTCCGGAATGCCCGCCGCCCTTAGAGACCAGTTCAAAATCCCCATGAGGGAGCTATTTACTTCTTTGGCGATT
>LFJI01000667.1 GCA_001235855.1 Candidatus Burkholderia brachyanthoides | reverse complement strand
GTCTCACGTACGGTTCCTTAGGGGGCGATGGTGCCGTAATGTGCTGTTGCTAGCCGGCGTTTGGGACCACTCCACTTTCAGTAAGAACCGCGAGCGACTGATGGTTCATGACGTCATTGTCAGTCTGTTCAACGAGACGGTGGAGACTGCACGCGTGCGCGCTCATCTGTCGGGAGAGCACTTCAGTGTCGATGGCACGCTCATTCAGGCTTGGGCTGGACACAAGAGCTTCGTGCCCAAGACGAAGTCGGATGACGACTCGCCGCCTCCGCTTGATGGCGGTGGTAGTTCTCAAGAGAACTGGCATGGCGAGAAACGTAGCAACGACACACATGAATCCAGCACGGACGGCCAGGCGCAGTTGTTTCGCAAGAGTCGTGGCACGGGCGCGATGCTTTGCTACATGGGGCACGTGCTGACCGATAATCGGCATGGACTGGTGGTGAACGCACAGGTCACACAGGCCAACGGCTCGGCCGAGCGGGACGCGACCGCACAGATGCTTGCGGATGCCCCGCGATTCGCCGGTACGTCCATTACCGTGGGTGCTAATAAGAACTACGACACGGTGGGCTTCGTGGCAACGTGCCGCGGCGAATAATGTGACGCCGCACGTGGCACAAAACGTCGGCCACGCAGGCGGTTCCGCCATCGATGCTCGAACGACACGATGGCCCGGCTACGCTATCAGTCAGCGCAAACGCAAATGCATTAAGCAGGTGTTTGGGTGGAGCAAGACCGTCGGGAGGATTCGGCAGGCGATGATCGAGGTCTGAAGCGCGTCGACCAACTCTTTCTGTTGACCCAGGCAGCCTATAACCTGACGCGCATGCGAACGCTTGCCGCTCGGGCGGCATGAGAGCAAAAGGGCAGAAGAACGTGACATTAGCAATTAGCAGTACCTGAATCAACGAAGTTTGTCGTCAAGTTCTTTGGGACTCTGCCGCGCGTCAATCAAGGTGAGAGCACGTGTTGCCTCACGGGAGGCTTCAGCCACTTCGTTACCTCCATAGCTGCTCCGGTTGCTTGCGGCTGGAGC
>LFJI01000666.1 GCA_001235855.1 Candidatus Burkholderia brachyanthoides | reverse complement strand
ACCTTACATTGTAGTCAACTATAGGGATAAGGGGCCGTTTTTGGCATCATCTTTGGCTTACGAACTTTCTGTTCAATCTTCTTGAAAGAAGTTTTTCATTCACAGGAGGAGATGCCGTTCCTATAGCTACTATAGTATCTATCTCTGGTGTAACATCCCTTAGTTCGTCATTCCTGATGCTAGAAAAGAGGTGCCCAAAAAACTGCTTATGATCTTCCCCCTCTAGCAACTTCTTTCTGCCTACTGCTTCACTAACAGAAAGACTCGGAGGAGAACTTGGAACTGAATCCGTGTCTGACTAGGGTGCTGGTGCTCTAGCAGTCAAACTTCCCCCGCGGATAGATCTCTTCTCCTTTTCTCGGCCTCTGATGCCCTCCTGCCCGGAACTAGTCCCGATGGAAGACCAGAAGACTTTTACGAACCTTGAGCTCTAAAGCTCTCCAACAGCTCTAACAATGAATGGAGACTTCCAACCTAGATGATGCCCTTGAGCTACGCAGCTAGGAAGCTACTGAGCTACGGATGTGAGGCCCCGCCGACTGAGGGAACTCGCCTTTACTTTTACTTTAGACGACGCCGCTCTTGGTCTTGCGTTAGAATACGCTGTTCGCGAAGAAGCTGCTACTGTTCTGCTTGCGAATCCCCTGTTCTTGTTACTGTTAATCCACGAAGGGGACATGCTAAATATGCAGAGAAATCCTCAATGAAAGTAGATGCAGCTTCCCTGGCTTCAACTTCACATGATAGGGCCGTATCTGATGAATCTGATCTTGCCTTTTGAGTTGGCTAGCGCCTGTGCTGTGAAGGCTCGTGCTCAGTAGCTTATTTGCTTTCTTTCTGATAGCCGATGTTCTCTCAAAGACCTTCTTTCTACCCTTTGAGTTGCCTTCAACTGGCCGATCAATAAGAGTAGGCATTCCGCCAGACTCCATGACTCGGGTTAGGATAATCAGCTCCACTCCTAATTCTATTGCTATGCTCGAGCTTGCTCGCTCATATTATGTCTTTCCTTTTCAATCGGACGTACCGGGAAGAGTAGAGTCTGACC
>LFJI01000665.1 GCA_001235855.1 Candidatus Burkholderia brachyanthoides | reverse complement strand
ACCTCGCCGAATCGGTCACGTTCCCGAAATCGGCAGTCACGTTCGCCGAAATACGTAGTGAAGGACAAGAAGGCTTTCTTGTTCGCTCGTTATAAGCTTTCTAATCCTGTTGTGCTGGTCGTCTTCATGATACTGACGAAACTCCTTGAAGGTGACTTGAAAGAGTTCTTCAGGGTTGGTCTGCAAGAGCCAGTCAAGGACATTTTCAATGAACATATACTTGATAGTTTTAACGAAATCAATCAGAAGAAGGCATAAAAAAAGCTCCTTTCGGAGCCTTTCTTACATGCTTAGTATTCGCTTCATTAGTTGGGTTCTGAAGTCTCGCTTGGTGTAAATGAACATGTGAACCAAGACTTCCTTATCGTTGAACTCATACACAATGCGGGTTTGTCTAACAAGGCGAGTCCTGAAGTTGTTCAGTCCGATTTCCTTCAGTTCTTCAATTTCTTTGCCAGCTTCGGAATTGATTCCAATGTTGGATACGGTGCCTTTGAACTCTTGATTGACTTCGTTCAAAACATTGTCTCCGAAGAACTGCTTCACATAGCTTTTGATTTCTCTGAAGTCGGGCTTGGTAACATTCAGAATAATAACTTTTTGGCTCATTATTCTTTGTCCATTTCGTCAAAGAAGGTCTGAGCATCAGTGAAGTTGCCAGCTTCGTATTCCTTCCTTCCAAGGGCAATCAGGCGAAGAAGTGCAAGTTGCTCTTGTTGCTTCTCATACTGGCTGATTTCAACAACTGCCATCTTGGCTTCGCCGTTCTGAGTAATGATGAGCGGTTCGGGATTGGTGGCGAAGTTCTTCACGATGTCGGCCGTGTTGCTCTTCAGGTAGGATATCGGCTTGATTTGGGTTGCAAGGCTCATGGTATCTGCTCCGTGGTGCATGCGTTACACGCCTAAATATAGGCCAAATTTGGCCGAGTTTCAACCTATTCCTGGTGGAAGAGAACAAAGAAAGAAGGACTCGTCGAAGAGTTCTTTCAGATTGCTAACCAACCCCACGTTTTGGAAAACGTGGGGTTTAATGAGATGGTCACCTCC
>LFJI01000664.1 GCA_001235855.1 Candidatus Burkholderia brachyanthoides | reverse complement strand
CCACCCTAGGCAAGAGCCCGGTGCGCGAATCGCGCACGCCGGGATCTGTGCGGGGAGTGTCCAGTCTCCAGTAATGGGCATCCCTACCGCGACGTAGCATATTGGCGGCACGCCCTCAGTAGAGCGGCCGGCTGTCGCGAAACGGAATTCGTTGCACCAGCACAGTCACCGGGCCGCACAGGCGGCATCTTGGCAAAATTTGTCAAAGTGTGATAGGTTTGCCTTTACGAGCACGATGAACATTTCCCTCCCGGATTCGCTGAAGGACTACGTCGACGAACAGGTCGGCGAGGGTGGCTACGGCACGAGCAGTGAGTACGTTCGCGAACTGATCCGCAAGGACCAGGATAGCAAGCGCCTGCGCGCGATAATCCTGCAGGGTGCAACGTCTGGACTGACGGCCCCGGTCGACACAAAATACTTTGAAGCGTTGCGTGCACGCGTACATAGCTCGTGCAAATGAGCAGCAAGCCAGTCATCCCGACCCGGATGGCCCAGCAGGACGTAGAAAACGAGGTGACCTATTACCTCGTGGACAAAGGCTCAGGCTCGGAACAGGCTGCGCTCGGCTTCATTGCGGAGATCGAGAAATTGTACGAACGCCTTGCGAAGCACCCTCACGTCGTCGGGTCGCCACGTTATGCCTATGAGCTGGACATACCAGGCCTAAGGTCTTGGCCGCTCGAGCGCTATCCGCATCTGATCTTCTACATTGAGCGCGAGACCCACGTCGGGATCTGGCGCGTACTCAACGGCATGCGTGACATTCCGGCGTGGTTGACGACCGATGACAGCAAGCTTCAATGAGACGAGTGACCGGTAAGCAAGCCGCCCGGTCGCAGGCCCATTAACCACAGGATACACGCACCGGCTAGTCCAGCAATTTCGCGTCACAGATCCGGCAAGTGCAGTTAAATCGGGCTCCACGTCATGTGGCGAGTGACTCGAATTCTTTGGCAAGTCTTTGTCTTCGAATGGCTTCGCGTCCAATTAATTCGTCGGACCTGCAGAATTCAATTCGACCGGCGAAGGGGTATTTGACGCCAGTGCTG
>LFJI01000663.1 GCA_001235855.1 Candidatus Burkholderia brachyanthoides | reverse complement strand
GACGATCCTTCACGCCGAATTGAGCCAGTGCCAATTCAATGACGCAATGGACTAGCAGATAGATCGATACGAGTAGCGCCAGTGCGCCGACCACGACCGGCCCCAATCCGCCGAGCATGCCGTTGACGAACACGCCCATCACCGCCCCGCCGATCAGCAGCGCGCCGGGTGTCGTCAGATGCGAGTAGACGAAGACTATCGCGACCGCGCCGATCTGATACGCGAGGAACGCGGGCTTGCGTCCGAAGCGGTCCGCCGCCACGCCGAACAGCCAGATGCCCGCCGCCATGCCGAGCACGGTCACGGCGGTCCAGAGGCCGGACTTCGTCAGTGAATATCCGAAGGTCTTCGACAGATAGCTCGGCAGCCAGATCATCAGGCCGTAGTAGCCGAAGTTCTGCACCGAGCACAGCACGACCACGCCGATGCTTGCGCGCGCCGTGCGGGCGTCGTCGAACAGGCGCTTGAGCGGGAACTTGGGCGGCGGCGCCTGCGTGGTCACCGCGAGCGCGCGGCGTTCGGTGAACAGCGCGGGCTCCGCCATGCGCCGCCGCACGAAAAACGATACCACGGCGGGCGCGAGTCCCACCGCGAACATGCCGCGCCAGCCGATCACCGGCAAGAGCAGCGGCGTGAGCAGCACGGCGGTCAACACGCCGAGTTGCCAGCCGATCCCGACATAAGACGACACGCGCGCGCATTCGCGCGGGCCACGCTTCCGCGACCAGCGCCATGCCGATGCCGAACTACCCGCCCAGCCCGACACCCGACACTTGCGATCGTCCGATACAACAGCAAATCACTGTAACCCTGCGATAACGCGCACAAGCCGGTGAAGACCGCGAACAGCAGGATCGTCCACGTGAGCATGCGCACGTGGCCCAGATAGTCCGACAGCACGCCGAACACTATGCCGCCCGCCACCCGCGCCGATCAGCGTCCATGTGACGAGCGAGCCGGCCTGCGCAGGCGTGAGATGCAGATCGGCAGCGATCGCCAAGATCTTCTGCGGATTTCGGTGATAGTGATCAGCCGTTTCGGCGAACGTGATCAGTTTGGAA
>LFJI01000662.1 GCA_001235855.1 Candidatus Burkholderia brachyanthoides | reverse complement strand
AAGTGGAAGTATGACGATCCTTCACGCCGAATTTGGCCAGTGCCAATTCAATGACACAATGGACTAGTGGCCCATGCCCGCCGCATCGGCAGAGCCGTCCTTCGCGCGTTTCGTCACCCAGATGAGCGGCACGATCACCACGAACGACACCGCCGAGAGCCAGAACACATCGTTGAGGCCGAGCATCGCGGCTTGCGTGCCCATTGTCCGAACGCCCGCGAGGGTGCCCATTCACCCTTTCGGGAATTGAATTGCATGTGTATGGCAATGACATGCAACAGCAGCGGACGCTAGCATGCGGACTCCATCACTCCGCTCTTCACCATGCTTCGTAAAGAACTGCCGTCCGTGCGTCATGCGATCGCCGCGCTGGCTTGCTCGGGTATCGCGTGTATCGCATCTATCGCGCATGCCGCCGGCATGAGTGTTTCATCGAGCGCCTTCGAAGACGGCGACGCGATTCCCGCGCGTTATGCCGGTCCCGCGCAATGCGGAGGCGAGAACGTGAGCCTGCCGGTCGCCTGGCACGACCTGCCCGCGCACACGCGCAGCGTCGTGGTGACGCTAACCGATCCCAACGGCCGAAAGGACTCGGCATCACGCACTGGATCGCCTATGGCATTGCACCGCAGACGGCTTCGCTCGAAGCAGGCGCGATGCTCGATGCGCCCGCCGCTCTCGGCCAGAATATGACGGGCGCAGTGCAGTATCGTATCGCGGACCGTGCCCGCCCTCGGCGATGTGCCGCATCACTATCTGCTAACGGTTACCGCGACCGATCTCGGACCGGGCGATCGGCTGCCCGGGCTCGATCTCCGCTCGCTCGAAACGTGTCTGGCCGGCCATACGCTGAGTGGCTCGACCATCGTCGGTCGTTACGGACACTAGGCATACGCGAACGGAGTCTCCCTCACGACAAACGACGCATCAAAATCACAACAAAATAGAATATCTATAGTGGTGTAAAGAAAGATAAACTTAGTTTATTCAGACTGCTGACAAAGCCCCGTCTTTCCCCCCAGGGCTTTGTCGTTAAATGAGCATCATGCTCAAGACGCCGACACCCG
>LFJI01000661.1 GCA_001235855.1 Candidatus Burkholderia brachyanthoides | reverse complement strand
GCGGACAACGGTCCGCCGTGGGGCAGCCCCGCGCGACCGGGACAACTGAGCGCGCAGGCGGCCAGCGTGGCGGCGGTACGGGTGGTGGGTTTCATCGTGTTCTCCGTCGGCCGCGCGCGTTTAACTTGTTTTGGCGTAGTAGTCGATATCGATAAGCACGGCCTCCAGATGAAGATATCGCCCGCGCTTGTATCCGGGTGCTGCGGTTTGTAACCGCCGCGAGACGCGCGTAACAAAGCTTTGCCGGGCACGTCGATCGTCGAGGCGCGTCCCCGCTCGCGACGCTTTGCCGTGTGCTCGATCCAACCATGCGTTTCGCACGCTTCGAGGAAGGCCGCGCCGAGCGCGCCGCCGAGATGCGGCCGCCGTTCGCTCCAGTCGATGCACGTGCACGCGAAGCGCCGCCGCCTCGCCCGCTGCGCCTTCATGTCGATGCCCAGTTCCGCGAATGCCCGCGCGCCTTCGGGCGTGGCGTCGGGCGGCGTCGCGCCCTGGCGATCGGACTGGCCTTCTGCGAGCACGAGCCAGTTGCGCGCGAGCATGCCGTCGAACATGCGCACGGCCAGTTCGCCCGCGAGGTGGTCGTAGCACTGCGGGCATAGCGCATTTCCACTGGCACCGCGTTCGGGCTGACGCTGCGGCGCGTTCGCGCGGGCCAGATTGGCGAGCGCTTCGATGGCCGCCGCGATATCCGGCGTCGCGATCCGGTAATAGCGATGCCGTCCGCTGACTTCGAGCGCCAGCAGCCCGCCCTCGGTGAGACGCGCGAGGTGGCCGCTTGCCGCCGACGGCGACAGTCCCGCGATCATCGTCAATTCGCCAGCGGGACGGGCGGTGCCGTCCATCAACGACCAGAGTATGGCGAGTATGGCGGCGCAGCCAGGGTCGGCGAGCAGCGCGCCGATGCGCGACAGGCCCGGGCCCGGGAAATGGCGAGCGCGGGGATCGGCATCGTCGAGTAGAGTGTTCATGGCGAAATCCTGCGGGGCAAATTGGTCAATATATCATCTAGTCTCTAGTCGATTGCGTCATTGAATTAGCACTCCATCTGTGTTCAGATGCAGGTCAT
>LFJI01000660.1 GCA_001235855.1 Candidatus Burkholderia brachyanthoides | reverse complement strand
TAGTCGATTGCGTCATTGAATTAGCACTCCATCTGTGTTCAGATGCAGGTCATGGAATGCGCGCGCCCGACGTGCCGATCGGATTGCTCCAGCGCACATGCGCCGCCATTCACGTTGACCTTATCGTGCGGCAAATCGTGCTCGCGCATCGCGGCCATGGTCACCACGACGAACGCCTCGTTGATCTCATACAGATCGACATCGTTCGCGCGCCAGTCGTTCTTCTCGAACAGCTTACGAATCGCGCCGACGGGCGCCGTCGTGAACAGCGCAGCTTGCTGCGCGAACGTGCTGTACCCGACGACACGCGCCAGCGGCGTCACGCCCAGCTTCTTCGCGGTAGACGCACGCATCATCACCAATGCCGCAGCGCCATCCGAAATCGATGACGAATTCGCCGTTGTCACCGTGCCGTCTTTCGCAAAAGCAGGCTTGAGCGACGGAACCTTCTCGATGTTCGCCTTGAACGGCTGCTCGTCGCGGTCGACGACCACATCGCCCTTCCTGCCCGATACCGTGACCGGCGCGATCTCCCACTTGAACGATCCGTCATCGTTGGCGCGTTGCGCGCGCCGCAGCGATTCGACCGCGAACGCATTCTGCGACTCGCGCGAGAACACATAGGACAACGCGCACTGCTCCGCAAACGTGCCCATCAACCGGCCTTTGTCGTACGCATCCTCGAGGCCGTCGAGGAACATGTGATCCAGCACCTGACCATGTCCCATACGCATGCCGCCCGCGACGATCACGTCGGCCGAGCCCGTGAGCAGCATGTCGTGCGCGAACATCGCGGCGCGCATGCCTGAGCCGCACATCTTGTTGACGGTGGTGCTGCCGACCGAAAGCGGCAGCTCCGCTCCCAGCGCCGCCTGACGCGCGGGTGCCTGCCTTTGTCCCGCAGCAGGCAGCACGCAACCCATGATCGCTTCCTCGACCTGCTCGGGCTTCACACTCGCGCGCTCGAGCGCGCATTGACTCAGGTTTCAAGTATTTTGCTATCTGTCAAAGGGCTGACAGGAGCGACTTATGACGAGGCTCAGCATGACAACAAGAGGGGAATTAACTGAGG
>LFJI01000067.1 GCA_001235855.1 Candidatus Burkholderia brachyanthoides | reverse complement strand
GCCGTGCTCGCCTGCGCCTTTGGAGCGTTGCTGAGAATGTGAACAGAACCTAGCAACGGCGCGCGCTCATTCAATTCATCAAGCGAGGACTAGCCTAGCCGCATGCGCCGATTTCGCCGCATGTGGTGCAGAAATCGCAGCCGTCCTTGCGAATCACCGCATTCGCGCCGCATGTGGGGCACTCCATGCCGTGCATCTGCGCGAGGCCATGCGGATCGATTGCGGCGACATCATCTTCGGCTTCGGTGCGAGGCTCCGCTTTAACGGTTTGCGGCGCATGCTCCACACGATGACGCGCGAGCACGCGTGACTGCGCCTGATTGCCTTCCGCATCCAGAAAGCCGCGTCGGAAAAGAATCTGCTGGATCGCGTATGCGAGCGCCGCTACTTCCGAGTCGTGCCAGCGCGGACTGCGATGTCCGTCTAGACGTTCGACGTCGCCCAGACGCACCTGACCGCGATCCCACGATACCTTGCGCATGTCCTGCAACGTGCGTGCGCGCCGCAAAGTCGCCGCGCGCGGCGAGCGACAACGAACGCATCGTCGCTGTGATCCATTGCTGGGATTCGTCGCGCTGCCCGGTCGGAATAAAGAACTCGATGGGCCGCTCGATGGTCACGTCCTCGCCGCCTATACGCCCCGTCACCTCGATGAACGACACCGCGAGATAGAGTGACTTCTTGCCCGCCTGCGTGAGATATTCGACCTTCTCGATGATCGCCGGCAACTCGCCGCGCGGCCGATGATCGATCGCGATACGCAGCGGGTCGAGTTCCGGCTCCGTCTCGGGCGAATCGCTCGGCGTCTCTTACGGCGTCACGGACAACACGGCGCCCAGTGTCTCGTTCGGGCGATAGGTGGCGAGTCCTTTCAGACCGCGCCGCCATGCTTCGAAATACAGGTCCTGAAACGCACCGAAGGGATAGTCAGCCAGCACGTTGACGGTCTTCGATATTGAGGTATCGACGTAAGGCTGCACGGCCGCCATCATCTCGAGGTGATCGTGCGCCGACATTTCCAGCGCGCTCACGAAATACTCAGGCAACTCATTTACATCACCGCCCATCTCGCGATAGAGCCGGTACGCATGATCCTCGACCGCAAAGGTTTGACTGCCGCCATCGGCCATGCGCTTGGTGCGTTGATAGGTCCACGAGAACGCAGGCTCGATACCGTTCGATGCGTTGTCGGCGAATGCAAGGCTCACAGTACCCGTCGGCGCGATGGAAAGCAGATGGCTGTTGCGAATGCCATGCATGCGAATGGCGTTCTTCAACTCGTCCGGCAGGCGCGATGCGAACGTGCCTTCCTCCAGATAACGCCTCGCATCGAACAAGGGAAACGCGCCGCGCTCGCGTGCGAGTTCGACCGATGCGCGATAGGCCTCGTCACGCATGGTGCGCGCCACGCGCCTGGCGAATTCACGCCCTTCTTCCGCATCATAGCGCAGCCCGAGCATCACGAGCGTATCGCCCAGTCCCGTGAAGCCCACGCCGATGCGCCGTTTCGCAGCGGTTTCGCGCGCCTGCTCATCCAAAGGCCAGAGCGTGACATCGAGCATATCGTCCAGAAAACGCACTTGCGTATGTGTGGTGCGAACGAGTCCGTCCCAATCGAAAGCGGGTGTGCCGCCGCGCATCTGCGCGAACGGATCGCGCAGATGCGCGTCAAGTTTAACGGTTCGAGATTGCAGCAACCGTAGGAGGGCAAGGCTGTTCGCCGCATGGATTGGTCGCGCATATCGCTTCGATGGCACGCAGATTGTTGTCGTTGTTCATGCGCGACATGAACACGACACCCGGTTCCGCCACGTCGTAAATCGAACGCATGATGACGTCCCACACGTCGCGCGACTTTACTTCGCGATAGACCCACAATCCGTCTTCGCGTTGCCGGATATCTGCCGATGCACGCTGCGACGGCGACGGCTCCGCTTTATGTACGAGTTCCCACACGGCATCGTCGGCGACGGCCTGCATGAATTCATCCGTTACCGCGACCGATACGTTGAAGTTGTTCCAGCGACCCTTCGTATGCTTGGCCACGATGAATTCGAGCAGATCCGGATGTGTGCAATCGAGTATGCCCATCTGCGCGCCACGCCGCGCGCCCGCGCTTTCCACTGTGCGGCACGATGCATCGAACACGTCCATGTAGCTGCACGGTCCCAACGTGGCCGATCCGGTCGAATGCACGCGCGCACCGCGCGGGCGGATTGCGGAGAAGTTATAGCCAACGCCACCGCCGCGCCGCATCGTTTCGGCAGCCTGCAACAGCGCCACATAGATGCCGGGAAAACCGTTGTCATCGACGCCTTGTATCGCATCGCCCACGGATTGCACGAAACAGTTGATGAGCGTCGCGTCGATGCTCGCGCCCGCCGCGCTCATGATGCACCCTGCGCCGAGCGCGCCACGCCGGAAGTTATCGACGAATTCGTTCTCCAGCTTCGCGCGCTGCGCTTCCGGTTCGGCTGGCGCCACGCCGCGCGCCACGCGACGATAGATATTGTATTCAATAGCCATGCATCGCGGCCCTTCACGCGCACGGGTGCGTCGGCACATGCGGCGCCGGGCATCATTGCGCAAATGAAGGCGTCGTCGTTCGCATCGGGCGTGTTGAGCGGCGAGTCGCGCAACACGGTGGGCATCGACAAGCGCCCACTATTGACGATGCGCCGCGCGAACGCACAGTCCTTCGCGAGCCTGAGGGTGGCATCGCGAAAAAGCCGAGATACCGCACTCTTCGGCGTGGTGAAGCCGGTTGCCCGCGTCGAATTGAGGATGTTCTCGTCGGCGCGCATATTCGCGCTCGGATGCGTACCGTGTCGAGCAGCGCGTCGCCGTGCACGACCAGCTTGAGCTTCCACGCGAGATTATCCCCGCTATTCGCGCCGCGTGCGCCGAACGGCGACACGCCATGTGCAGCATCGCCCGCGAACAATACGCGGCCGTGACGAAAGCCGTCCATGCGCAAGCACGAAAACGTATAGACGCTCACCCACTCCAGTTCGAATTCGACGTCTTCGCCGAGCAAGGCCTTCACACGCGGAATGACACACTCGGGCGCTTTCTCCGCGACTGGGTCCGCGTCCCATCCAAGCTGGAAGTCGATGCGCCAGACGTCATCCAGCTGCTTGTGCAACAACACCGACTGATTGCGATGAAACGGTGGATCGAACCCAGAACCAGCGTTCGGTGGGAAACGGCGCCTTCATCTTCACGTCGGCGATGAGAAAGCGGTCCTTGAAGGTACGGCCATGGCTATCGAGTCCAAGCAGACGACGCAGCGCGCTGCGCGAACCGTCGGCGGCAACCACGTATTGCGCTTTTAACGCATACACGCCGTCGGGTGTATCGACTTGCAGTTCGATGTGATCGCCATGACGCGTCAGGCCGATGACGTCGTTCTTCCAGCGCACATGCAACGGCTCGAGTTGCATGGCCCGCTCTACGAGAAAGGCTTCGACGTGGTACTGCTGCAGATTGATGAACGCCGGCCGTGCATGCCCCGCTTCAGGCTGCAGATTGAGCTATAGAGCAGTTCGTCCTGCAGGAACACCTTGCCGACGTTCCAGCTCACGCCCTTTGCGACCATGCGTTCGCCGCAGCCCAGGCGATCGAAAATTCCGAGCGTGCATTTAGCGAAGCAGATCGCGTGCGAGCCGGTGGAGACAATACCGTCCTTATCGAGCAGCACGGCGCGCACGCCCTGTTGCGCGAGATCGATCGCAGTCGCGAGACCCACCGGACCCGCGCCGATCACCGCGACAGGGTGAATCAGCGATGTCGGTTCATCGTGCTCAGGCGCGCGCCGATAGTCGAAGCGCGAGTGCGCCTCATGCGAGGTCATGCGTGTCGTTCTCCTTCACGCCGCGGCGTGCCTCTCGAACGGGACGCTATGGGCGAGGTGTGAAACCAGTCGTCTTGAGATGTATTTTTGTCATTGCATTGTATAAATCGTTTTATATTGTTTAATATGCATATACTCGTAACTGTGCCGGGGACGATCGGGTACTTCTCTTACAAGGTCGAGCGACGGATTCTTCGTGCTCAACGCGTTCAACGCGAACAAGCAAACGAATGGAGAGGTCCGACGATATGAAAACCAAAGCGTCACTGATGTTGACGAGCGCACTCGCCGCAGGCGTATTGCTATCGGGATGTGTCGTGGAGCCCGCGCGTCCGCCCGAACCCGCACCGGTAGCGGAAGTCGTACCACCGCCGCCCGCGCAGGGCTATCGCTGGGTCAAGGGGCACTATCAATGGGAAGGCAACCACTGGTAGTGGATTCTGGGCCACTGGCGGCCGGTGTGATGACTATGTGATGCGCCGCCGTTCTTATACACGGCATGCAAAGCGCTTGCCGTCGCGCCCTCAGCACGCGTTGAGCGCCGCGCGCAAGCCTGCTTCGGTGAAGGGCTTCAGAAAGTAGCCGTCGAAGAGCCTGCCTGATCTCGCCTTGCCGGTCATCATCTGTCACCGCGACCACGCAGGCAAGCTTGCTCGGGCCTGCCGCGCGCAAACGTCTGCATAGATCGCGTCCGTCGACATCGGGCAAACCGATATCGAGAAAGATCGTGTCATGTCATAGCGATTTTCAGCGGCGAGCGCCCTGAAGGCATCGCATAGCAGCACATCGTCATCAACGAAAAGAACATACATGATCGGGGCACCCTGGGCTGATGGCATGACGGTCGTTTCCCATGAGGCTCGCAATTAGCGCGCCATGCGCGCCGAAGTCAGGCATGCTGTTCCGACGAATGCGCGACAAGGCGCGCGCGCATCGCATCGAGACGCGCGGGTTCGATATGCACGCATCGCGACATCGCCTCCAGTGCCTGCAAGGTGCTGGCCGCGCCGCATAGTTGCGCGGCCTTGGCGTCGGCATCGAGTTCGAACGCCGCCGCGCGTTTGGCCGCGCGTGCAGCACTTTCACTTTCATGCACGCGACCCATGCAAGCACGAAGGCGACTCCCGGGACAGAGACCCGCTATACGTCATCGTCCGTCGACGTGGCGAACACGATGCACGGTATGGACAGTAAGGCAGCCGAAGCGAGTCCGGTCCATGCGAGATCGAGCAGCATGCTGCGACGCTGCGTGGCGTGCGCGACTTCATGCGCCAGCACAATATCGAGCATCGAGTCCGGCAGCATGAGCGTGCGCGTATCGGTCTCGATGCGATTGAACAGCGCCTCGTAACACGGTCCCGCCGATGCCTTCACGAAGCGCACCCGAGGTCGCCACACGCGCAGCGTGTCCGCGAAGCCCGCAACGAGGCGGCGCGCGCGTTGTTCAGGGGATTGCGGCTCCATGAGCGTGCGCTTGCAATGCGGCGCCTAGGCAAGCGGATTGTCGGCCCATAGCGTGCGTTCCTGCCATGTGTCGAGATCGGCGTTCAGTCGTTCGAGTTTGCCGCGCACTAGTTCGAGTCCCGGCTTGCCGAGCACGAGATGAAAAGGCGACTGCGGCGACAGCACCGCCTCGATGATGACCTCGGCGGCGCGCGCCGGATCGCCCGGCTGCCTCCCGCGCTGGCGTCGTAATCGTCGATGGGTTGCTGCGTTTGTCTGAGCGAACGGCCCGCCCAGTCGGTGCGGAACGGACCCGGCTCGACGGACGTGACCTTGATGCCGAGTTCCTCCGTTTCACGCGCGAGCGCTTCGCCCAGGCCTTCGAGTGCGAACTTGGTCGCCGCGTAATACCCGCTGCCCGGATTGCCGACGAGGCCCGCCCACCGATGTGATATTCACCACATGCCCCGAGCGTTGCGCGCGCATGCCGGGCAAGACCGCGCGGATCATCGCGGCCGCGCCGAAGAAATTGGCTTCGAACATCGTACGGATCGGCTCGTCCTCGCCTTCCTCGACCGCCGAGAGATAGCCGAAGCCCGCGTTGTTCACGAGCACGTCGATCCTGCCGAAGGCATCGTACGCGGCCTTCACGGTGGCGGCGATATCGGCCGCATCCGACACATCGAGCCGTGACGCGATGGCGTGTCCCTCCGCATGTTCGACGAGATCGCTCACGCTCGCCGGATCGCGCGCCGTGACGACCGCGCGCCAGCCGCGCGCGATGACGGCAGCGGCGATCTCACGGCCGAAGCCGGTAGAACAGCCGGTGATCAACCAGACGGGTGCATCGTTCGAAGCAGTGGACATTGCGCGTCTCCATGAGTGAACAGGTCATGGAGACATTTTGAGCGTGTGAGCCCGATTCTGCTGAAACCTGCCCCGCGAAGTGTTCGGCTGACGCTCAACGCAGCAGCGGCAGCCTCAGCGCGCGATGCTCGCGCGGTACGAACACCACAATCCGCGCAAGACGCGCCGCCATGCGTTTCCACGCGGCGAGTTCCTGCTCGAGCGCGACGAGCGCCATATTGCTTTCGAGCACGTCGCATGCACATGCACCGGCGGCGCGGCGCAAGGCATGCTCACGCATTCGGCGGCGAACCAGTCGCCCGCATGCACGACCGCCTGAAATGCGGCATTCGCATGCACGAGCGCGTTGTCGAGCCGATGCGTGGTGAGCGTGCCCTGCGCGTCGAGCACATGGACGTCGATGGGATCGCCTGCATAGAAGTGCCACACCTCGTCGGAGCGGATGCGCTGCCACACCGAATGCGCGCCATCGCAAAGCAGGAAGTAGATCGCAGTCGCGGCGGAACGCGACTCGGTCGAACCCGCGCGATGCACGGCCTGTTGCGCACGATGCGTCTCGCGAAAATATCCACCCTCGGGATGCGGCTCCAGACGCAAACGGCGGATCAATTGCTGGCTATCGATACGTGTGTCCTGCATGGATGCTCCCTTTGCCAAAGCGTGAACGGTTCGCGTATTCTGCATCGAATCTGCTATCTCGTGCGCGCCGACTCGCCGATCACACGCAACGAAGACGTGGATCGCGCGGGCAATCGCATCGTCGTCGGTAAAGGCAGCGCTTACGATCTATTCCTTACGCGCGAAATCAAATACGCGCAGATCGTGCGCCTGTCTTCATCGCAGGCGACCATCGACACGTTCATGCACGATGGCATAGTGGCATAGAAGTGGCCGCAGACATCAGACAGCAACTCGAAGCCGATGCTGCGCGCACGCCCGGCCTGCGTCTGCTCGACGGGCGCTTCATGGAGATCCAGCAGGCGATGGGGGCGTGCGCGAAAACGCGCGGCGATGCCGCTGTGCGCTATCTGCGCGATTTCGTCGAAGACATGAAGCGCTCCGGATTCGTCGCGGAAGCGCTTGCGCGGCATGGCATCAAGGGCGCGTCGGTCGCGCCTGCCGCGAAGGGTTGAGATGAGCGGCGACGTTTCTGTATCGGTCGCGGACTGGATCGACGCGAGCTTCGAAGCGGAAGTCGCGAGCGGCCTCGCCGCATTCAACGCAGCGCAACTCGGTGCGAGCGGTCATCGTGAACTTGCGGTGTCGCTGTATCGCGATGCCGATTTTCTCGGTGGACTCGCGGGATTCACCGCTTGGGACTGGCTGTTCCTCAAATGGCTCTGGATTCGCGAGGATGCGCGCGGCGCGGACCTCGGCTCGCTTGCGCTCGACGCGGCGGAAATCGAAGCGAAAAAGCGTGGCTGTGTCGCGGCATGGCTCGATACGCTGAACCCAGCCGCGCGAAATTTATACGCGCGGCATGGATATGCCGTATTCGGCGAGATCGCGGACTTTCGCGCGGGGCAGGCGCGGTTCTTCATGCAGAAGCGGTTTTAGCTCTCAAGGTCGAATGCGCCGCGATGGCATTTTGTGTTTTGCATGCACGGCTTGCGCGTCTGCGCGATTGCCTGCGCACGACCGATCTGTTCGCGCGCCTGGGCGGCGACGAATTCGCGGTGCTCCCGCCCAACGCGTCCACGCGCGATGCGGTTGCAATCGCCAAGCGCATTCTCGCCGCGTTCGACCTGCCGTTTCATATCGAAGAACATGTGGTGTTCTCGTCGTGCAGCATCGTGAGCGCGGACAGCCAGTTCTACACCGAACCCGCCGACCTGTTGCGCGACGCCGATACCGCGATGTATCGCGTGAAAAACGCGGGCCGCGACAGCTTCGTCGTGTTCAATCAGGAACTGCGCTGTCAGGTGTCGGATCAGGTGGAACGCGAAGGCGCGCTCCGCAACGCAATGAAGCTGAAGCGCGACGACGAGTTGCTGCCCTACTTCCAGCCTATCGTCGATGTGCAAAGCGGCGAGGTGGTCGCGCTCGAAGCTTTGATCCGCTGGCGTCAACAGGATGGAACCATGGTGCCGCCGGGCGAATTTCTGCCTGTAGTGGAAGGGTTGCGCCTCATCGGCAGACTCGATCTGTTATATGCGCGAGCGCGTTGCGGCCATTCTTGCCAACGAGCGCTATGCGCATTGGCTGCCCGTGCACGTCGTCTATAGCATGACGCGTCCCGAGTTTGCGGACGATGTGCTTGCGTTGCTGCGCCGCTATCGCGTGGCGCCTTCGCGCGTCTGTCTCGAACTGACCGAAGGCGCGCTCGTTGCTGAGCCGGATCTCGCGCGGCGCACGATGCAGCGTCTGGCCGACAACGGCATGTCGGTGATGCTCGACGACCTCGGCGCGGGCTTCTCGTCACTGAGTTACGTGCACCAGTATCAGTTCAGCGGGCTCAAGATCGACAAGTCCTTCATTCTGGAACTGGCGGAAAGCCCGCGCAGCCACGCCATCGTGCGGGCGATTGTGCGCATGGCCGAATCGCTCGGACTGACGCTCGTGGCTGAAGGCGTGGAAGACGCGGCCACCTTGTCGATGTTGCGCGATATGGGCGCGGCTCAGGCGCAAGGCTATTTCTTCGACAAGCCCATGCCGCTCGATGCGCTCACACGCACGGCGCTTGCGCCACGCAGTGCGCCGAGCACCATTCTCTGAAGACAGCGCACCGCTCGCGTCGAGACAAGAACATGCGTTGCTGATCGTTTTGAGCCTATGATCACTTTGAAAAGGAAGCGACATGGCTCAGCATTCTGCGCACGCACAAAATCATCGTCATCCCGACGAACCACGAATGGATGAGATCGAACGCGTCCTGACAGGCGCCAACTATCCGATGGGCAAGGAAAAGCTGCTTGCGCTCGCCAAACGAAATCATGCCGACGGTGAGGTGATGGCCGTACTCAATCGCATCCACGATGTCGGGTAGCCCGACCTTCTTGCGAAGATCGGGCTACCCGACATCCGCCTCCGTGTATCAGCACGCTGCGCTCGAGCGGCAAGGACGCGCCCATTTCTTCAAGCGCGCGCACCAGGTGCAACCAAACGACGAAGGTAAAACCGAACACCAGAATATCTTCATTCGTGTGCTTGTTCAGCCAGGCTCGTACGCGCTCGAGATTGAGCGACATGTCGTCGTCCAGCGCGAACTCGACATCGCGGCCGAACATCGAGAAGCCTTGAATGCCTGCGGTGCGCGCCGAGAATCGATAGCGATTCGCGACGGTCGCACGGCAGTCGATTACGAGCATCGGCAGTCGCTTCGGCCCGATCAGATCACCGACGATGTGCGACAGCACCTTGACCTGCAGCGTTGATGTGTGTCGATCGAGGAAAATCTGCGAAACGTTTTGCCCGCTCGTGCCCGAGGATGTCATCGTCTTGACGATCTGATCGTGCGGGACGCTCGTCAATTGTTCGTGCTTGAAAAGTCGTACGGGCAGAAACGGCAGACCGTCGAGTGCATCGGCGTGAGCGGCCTCGGCAGGCGCGGTCGGCACGGTAGCAAGTTTGTCGAGGATCGCGCGATACGGCGCGCACGCTTCGTAGTGCGCGGCGGTGAGACGGCGCAGTTCAGCGCCCAGCATCGTGTCCTTGTCCAACTGGCTCAGGCCGTAGACCGGCCATTGCAGGACGTCGCTCAGGATAGACTGTTCAAGTATGCGTGATCTACCTTGCCTGCTGGCAGCCGCGGCAGCGCCGCGAGCGGATGGATGACGATTGTCGACGTGTGGATACCGATACGCTGCGCCAGGTCGGCGCGCAGGCGCTGGGCCCAGGTGGCGGCTGCGCGGGCTCCCGGGTCGCGTGCGCCGCTGGCGTGACCGCATGAATCACGAGCCGCTCGTCGTTGCCGTTGGCGGCGCATTCCACGCCGAGGTCAGTCGCGAGCCGTTCGACCGCATCCAGCGAGATGCGGATGCCAAGCACCTTCAAGAAGCGATGCCGCCGCCGAAGGCTCCGGCTGCGTCGAAGCGAGCGAGGCCGCCAGTTTGCAGCACGCCATGGTTGGCATCGGGCGATGCGAGGTCGGCGGCGCATTTCGCATAGCCCATTGACACATTGGCGCGTAGACCAGTTCGCCCGTCTCACCGCCGGCGGCGATCACGCTGCCGTCATCGCGTTCGAGCCAAAGCCTGCCGCCAGGGATGGTGCGGCCGATACTGGCCGGCTTTTCCGCTGCCTCTTCGGGTGCGAGATACGCTAGGCGCGCGATGGCTTCGGTCTGGCCGTACATCGGAAAGAAGCGAATGCCTCGTGAGCGGCAAATTTTCGCGACATCGCGCAACTTGTCCGGGTGCATTCGCCCCCCGGCTTGCGTCAACATCCGTACCGTCGGCATGTCGATGCGCGCAAGTCGCAGGCTCAGCAACATGTCGTAGCTGTACGGCACACCCGCGAGGCTCGTGGCTTCGTGCGCGTTGAGGGTGCGCCAGAACGCACCATCCATCAATGAGCGGTTGGTCAGTAGAACCGACGCGCCGGCATGCAGATGGCTATTGAGTACCGATAGGCCGTACGAGTAATTGAACGGCAGCGACATGATCGCACGTTCGTCCGGCGTGAGCCCGAGATATTCGACGATCGAAGCCGCATTTGCGACCAGATTCGCCGCGGTGAGCCGCACGAGCTTGGGCGAACCGGTCGTGCCAGAGGGTGGCGAGCAGCAGCGCAAGTTTCGGATGCAGCGCGGGCGTTGTGCCGTCGTCTGCCGCTCGTGTGCGACGGAGTACATAGCCATCCAGTTCACGCGTGGCTGAAGCGCTAGGGTCTGTTTTCATTCGATGAAATGTGTTTACATCTTGTCTTTTGCATG
>LFJI01000659.1 GCA_001235855.1 Candidatus Burkholderia brachyanthoides | reverse complement strand
CCCAACCCGACGGCCTCCTCTAACTAAACTAACTCCTCTTGTTCCTTGAGCTCTCTTCTCTTCTATTGAGCTACGCAGCTAGGAAGCTAAGGAGCTGGGCTGCTTGAGCTAAGGAGCGGAGGGGCAGAGCCCCCCCGTATGATTAAGAGACCGGTCTCATAGGAACCAAACCGACGATAGATAAACCGAAGGTACTATCTATCACGAGGTTGAGCTAAGATGCGTTTGTTCCCTATGAGTTCGAGCTCGTTGTTCCGCTGCTCTTGTTGCTCCTTGTAGAATCAACAGGTAACTAAAGAGCTCAAAGAGCTCTTGGCGGGTCGGGCAAGAATAAGCCCTTCCCGAGGAGCTTATTCGGTCGGGAGTTTGGGCTGGCCTAGAATAAGGACCTCTGAAAGAGCCTTATTCGATAGGGCCAGTTCCTTCCGAGCGTAGCGACTCTTCCTGTAACTCAAACTCCTGTAACTCTTACTCCTAATTCTAACACTATCCAATCTGTCCGTACTAGTCTTGTACCAGTATGGAGCCACCTTCTTCACTCCGGCATGTCCCCCATTAGACTTGGGGACAGATAGTCCTTGAGCTTGAGTCTTTTAGTTCACAGCTTGTAACTAACAATCATAGCCGTCTCGTCTAGACTCTCGGAAGCGGGAGCAAGGGCTCTCTAAGGAAAGGCTCACTAACCCGCTGCTTCTCCCTCCCAAGCTATAAGTTCAGACCAATATGGAACTCATAGCCCACGTGCGCGACTTCTTTGAGTCTAGTTTCTATGATCACTTACGATAATTGAGACTCCTATTATTTGTATTTTTAGTCTGTAACTTCTTTAGGATAACTAAATTAGCTCCCCCTGAGATTAACTCCTCTATAGCCGTATACGTCGGACGAGGGCCAAAGCTCTGCTTTGGTTCACCTCCTGGTACTAGTATGGACAGTTTGGAATTGAGAAGTGTTAAGCATAACACTAGGAGCTATGAGTCTTCCCTTGAGCTACGCAGCTATGAAGCTATGAGCTAAATGAACAAGCGTAGGGTGTTTACAGGAGAGCTCGGGGAGTCTCTCCGGCCCGAAGCGA
>LFJI01000658.1 GCA_001235855.1 Candidatus Burkholderia brachyanthoides | reverse complement strand
GCCGGGTGGTGTGGGAGGGGATCGGTCAGGTTACTGGCCACCCCTATCCCGATTCCGAGCGCGGGATTTACTTGCGGCGGAACATCAAATCCCACACGCCGTGGCCGAGGCGCAAACCGTGCCTTTCGAACTTGGTTACCGGCCGGAAATCGGGGCGAGGCGCGTAGCCGTCGGCGGTGTTTTCCAGCGCGGGTTCGGCGCTCAGGACTTCGAACATCTGTTCGGCGTAGTTCTGCCAGTCGGTCGCGAGATGCAGATACCCGCCCGGCTTGATATGCGCGACCAGTTGCGCAACGAACTTCGGCTGAATCAGGCGGCGCTTGTGATGACGCGCCTTGTGCCACGGGTCCGGAAAGTAGATATGCACGCCGTCGAGGCTAGCGGGCGCGATCATGTGTTCGAGCACTTCCACGGCGTCGTGCTGGAGAATGCGGATATTGCTCAACTCTTGCTCGCCAATCAGCTTGAGCAGTGCACCGACGCCCGGCTCATGCACTTCCACGCCGATGAAATCGTCGCCGGGACGCGCCGCCGCGATCTCCGTCGTCGTCGCGCCCATGCCGAAGCCGATTTCGAGCACGCGCGGCGCTTGTCGGCCGAAGATCGCATCCCAGTCGGCGGCTTCTTTCGCGTAGGGCACGACGAAGCGCGGGCCGAGCGTGTCGATGGCGCGCTGTTGCCCCGGCGACACGCGCCCGGCACGCGTGACGAAGCTGCGGATGCGGCGATGGCGCAGCGTAGAGGCGTCGGCGGTGTCCGTGCTGTCGGCGTTGTCGGTTTTATCGGCGTGAGGATCGTGAATCATGGCGAAGCGGAGTCTGAAGAGAAGCGGACGAAGGCGGCGCGCCAGCGCGCCCAGGCGTCAAGGCGCCGAAACTGAAAAGCCGCCCTGTGAACTGACCCCGCAAAGTTGGACGGTTCTTGGCTAGTGCCGTGAGGGCTGAGTTCTGTATATCACAGGACTCAGCCCTTTCAATTTGAGCTTGATGCGTTCTTCGGGGGCCCCACTGCCTTACGGCAGTGGGGCCCCCGAAGAACGCAACATGCGACTTTCACCGCATTGCGCTCGAGCACAGC
>LFJI01000657.1 GCA_001235855.1 Candidatus Burkholderia brachyanthoides | reverse complement strand
GAACCACTGATCACGTCCGAGCGGAATCGCTGATCACGTTCACCGAAATACGCAATTACTGCAAGAAAAGACATAGGACTATGACAAAAACGCTCGCAATTTCACTTAGCAGATTGGCCGCCATTGGTGCGATGGCGTTGACGGGGTGCGTATGTATCGACGGACGATGCGCTGATCAAGACGGTGCCGGTCGGCTCCGGCGTGTCGCAACGCCTACCGTACGACTTCATCAAATGCGTGAAGGCGAAATGGACGCCGCTGGACCCGAAGGTGCGCGAATACTCGATGAGCGCGAATACCCAGGCGGTGTCGATTCCGGGCAAGGGCTACGCGAGCCACTCGGTCTCGTGCTCGCGGTCGCGCAGCAATCGGCCACCGGCACGGGCTATACGATTTACGGCGATATCGCGGTGGCGAGCCGTTTCGTGACGGCCGCGCACACCTGCGACTGAACCCGCGTTCCACGATCGGCCGGCTCAGGAAGTCGTATCAGGAAGCCGGCTTGATACTGCCCATATCGATGCCCGCCATGTGTGTGCCGACGATCCGCCCGATCAGGTAGCCGTCGGACGCGCATGCGTTGACGCGTTCCTTGCCGTTCCACTCGATCTTGTACTGATCGTCCTGCGAGCGGACGGCGGACGGATCGAATTTGCGTTTGGCGGACTTGCCGGCCGCGTTGGCATTGCGCGCCTCTTCGCTGACGAGACGGTTCCAGGTGAGCGCGTAGCTGTAGCGCACGCCGTCGGCGAAGGCGTCGTAGTCGCATACCTGTGAGGGCGCGGTCGCCTTCACCTTGCGATGAAAACCGTTCGCCGCACCCTCCACGATGCGCTGCTCGCCAGGCTTGGCGGGCGGCTTCGGAGACTGTGCCTGCGCGGCTTGCGCGGCCTGAGCGGCGGAGGCGGCCTCCGCGCGTCGGTGCCCTGTTGCGGAAGCGGCGCACATGCGCCGAGGATCGCTACGGCGGCAACGGCAAGCGCCGCGCGTGTGTTCCGGAATGTCCTGAAAATCGACCTGCGATTCACACTAGGTTCTGTTCACATTCTCAGCAGCGCTCCAAAGGCGCAGGCGAGCACGGC
>LFJI01000656.1 GCA_001235855.1 Candidatus Burkholderia brachyanthoides | reverse complement strand
GACCTGGTTGAATTGGGAGAAGCTGTCGGCATTATTGCAGGTCAATCGATTGGAGAACCGGGTACTCAATTAACATTAAGAACGTTTCATACCGGTGGAGTATTCACAGGAGGGACTGCAGAACATGTGAGAACTCCTTATAATGGAAAAATCAAATTCAATAAGGATTTAGTTCATCCCACACGTACACGTCACGGACATCCTGCTTTTCTATGCTCTATAGACTTGTATGTAACTATTGAGAGTGACGATATTCTACATAATGTGAGTATTCCACCAAGGAGTTTTCTTTTAATTCAAAACGATCAATATGTAGAATCAGGGCAGGTGATTGCTGAGATTCGCGCGGGAACATCCACTTTGAATTTTAAAGAGAAAGTTAGAAAACATATTTATTCTGAATCAGACGGCGAAATGCACTGGAGTACCGATGTTTATCATGCACCTGAATTTACATATGGTAATGTCCATCTATTACCAAAAGCAAGTCATTTATGGATATTATTAGGAAGCCCGGGCAGATCGAGTCTAGTCTCCCTTTCGCTTCACAAAGATCAAGATCAAACGAACGCGCATTCTCTTTCTGTCAAGAGAAGATATATTTCTTCGAACCTCTCAGTAACTAACGACCGTATAAGGTACAAATTCTTTAGTTCGTATTTTTATGATAAAACAAAAGAGAGGATTCTGAATTATTTAGACTTTAATCGAATCATATCTACTGGTCATTGGAATCTTCTATATACGGCCATTCTCCGCGAGAATTCTGATTTATTGTCAAAGAGGCGAAAAGATAGATTTCTTATGCCACTTCAACCGATTCACGAACGTGAGAACGAAATAATTTCCACTTTAGGTATCTCGATTGAAATACCCTTAAATGGGATTTTTCGTAGAAATAGTATTATTTCTTATTTTGATGATCCTCGATATCGAAGAAAGAGTTCGGGAATTACTAAATATGTGACTATCGAAATGCAGTCAATCGTCAAAAAGGAAGATTTGATTGAGTATCGAGGAGTTAAGGAATTTAACTCAAAATCCCAAATCAAAGTAGATCGATTTTTTTTCATTACCGAAGAAG
>LFJI01000655.1 GCA_001235855.1 Candidatus Burkholderia brachyanthoides | reverse complement strand
GGCAAATTGCGTTGGGTTGTCGAACGGACTCATTCGTGGCTCCATGGTTTCCGTCATCTTCGCATCCGCTTCGAACGCCGATCTGACATTCACGAAGCATTTCCCAAACTAGCCTGCTCACTCGTCTGCTGGAACATCTTTAGCCAAGCTGGGCGACCTTTTTGAACTGGCCTTTTAAGAACGCAGCACGCAAAAAAGCGGTGAGGCACATCGCCTCACCGCTTTTTTGATGAATCGAATCGCTCGAAGTCCCCATCGCCTTGCTTCGAGCAGCCTGACACCACCGCTAGTTCAGTGCGCTGTCGCGCGGCGAATCGAAAGTCGGGTCAACACAGGCAGGTTGCTGCGATGGAGCAACTGTCTCGAAAGCGGCGGAAGATAGGATACTTCGGCGATTTCCGGAAGCCGCGCAAACGGATCGGCGTCGAGTACTTCGATCTCTGCGTGCTCCACCTTGAGCGGCTCGGGCTCTTTCATCTCTTCTATGGCAGCCGGCGCAGGCTCGATGGGCACATGGACTGGACTTCTCGATGCCAAGGGAGTACCGCACATCGACGCCGCGTGCCCGGACGTCGAAGCCAGCCAGGCGGATAAGGCGCTCGCGCGATTTCCAGAAATCGATGGCGGATTGCGTCATCGAATGATTCGATACATATTCGATCACGATATCGAAACCACGAACCTTCGGGTAATTCAGCAACAACTCATCAGAACGGATATAATGAATGCAATGATCGATATTCCGCGTGAGCAGATCGAAATGTTTTGCTTCGTCGTGCCAATCGAGTTCGTCGAATGTGCCGACATACAATCGTTTTTGTAGAGCGTTCATTCCGATATAGTCGATTGCTTCCACGTCGCACACTGACATGGTACTCTCCTACGCCCGTGCCGGGCAGCTACTATGAAAGGACTGCATTGTAACGGAATAATCGCAGGCCATTTATGGTGAAAATTTGCGTTAAACCAGTTTAAATCTTAAAATTCATTGTATAGACTGGAGACATGGGTAAACACCTATCCCAGCCCATGATCGACTTCGGACGAACCACTCGTCCGAAGTGTTACCCCTGTCCTGGAACAGGTGTTACCCAT
>LFJI01000654.1 GCA_001235855.1 Candidatus Burkholderia brachyanthoides | reverse complement strand
CCGCCTTCAATTTCCCGCCTCAACTCCCCCTTACACCACTTCTGACTTTAGCTCCTCGTCGAGCGGCGTTGCTTCGTCGTCGTGATGCGAGAAGTAGACGTCGATGTAATCGGTTTTCAGACGCCGCAGCGAGTCGTCCACCCACCGCCGCCGCGATGTTCGCCGCCGAGAGCCCGGGCCGCGCGGCGAGCTTGGCAACCTTGGTGGCGAGCATGATCTTGTCGCGCTTGCCGCTCTCCTTGAACCACTTGCCGATGATGGTTTCCGACTCGCCGCGCGTATGGCCGTCGATCCAGACGGAATAGACGTCGGCGGTGTCGATAAAGTTGAGGCCGTGGTTCACGAAGGCGTCGAGAATGGAGAACGAGGTGCGCTCGTCGGCCGTCCAGCCGAATACGTTGCCGCCGAACACGAGCGGGACGACTTTCAGGTCCGAGGTGCCGATGGTGCGGGTTTTCATGAGGGCTCCGAGTGCTGAAGTGGGTGCGGATCGGAAAGGATACGTGAGAATGCGGCGGGCTGCTCGAACCACCAGCCGACACATCCACTGAATTAACCAGTCTTTTCCCGCTAGTTCCGGCCATCGTCCGCGAAGCATCGACTCGATAATCCGTGCAACGTTATCGACATGCCTACACTATGACCACGCCCGAAGCACTTGAAACGACGACCGGAACGCTGACCGACGAACAACAGTTCGAAGCCGATCTGGCGAGTGTCATGCAGGCCGCGATCGAGAAACATCAGAAGCAGCAGAGTCTGCACGAAGCCGAAGCGCTTTATCGTGTGGTTCTCGCAGCGCGCCCCGGACATGCCGACGCAAACTTCAATCTCGGCATGCTAACGGCGCAGCGCGGCCAGTACGAAGCGGCTGCACTGTATTTCGAAGCTGCGATCGGCACCGATCCGACGCAGCATATCATCTACTGGGCGAGTTGAATTATCTCGACGTTCTGGTAGAGTCAAGATGTGGCGTGGTACGTAGTAGGTTCGGTTTGTCCGTTGCCGCCTCTTTCGTCTGGCGGTGCCTGAGTAACCTTGCTTTAACCCCGTTTCCACATCCCGCTCATCGAACCGGACATGCAGATCTCCCGCATCCGG
>LFJI01000653.1 GCA_001235855.1 Candidatus Burkholderia brachyanthoides | reverse complement strand
GATTTCGGTTGAAGTCGAACAGGGTTTTCGGAGGAAGGTGAACAGCTGTTTCGTTTCGCTCGAAGCTAAACGGTTTCGGAGGATTCCGGAATCGGTGTTCGGCGTTCCGAAACGGGTGTTCATCTTCCCGAAATCGGTGTTTGGCTAACCGAAGTGGCTGTTCACTGGGCCGAAACGCGTGTTCGGTGGACCGAAACGACGGGCGCTCTTTCGGTTGGCGGTACTGCGGATGGCTCAATTCGCCGGCGTTATGGCGGCTCCTTTTTGGGAGACACGACCGATGCCGGCTCACCGGACGACCATGCGCAAAATCAAGGATGTGCTTCGCCTCAAATGGACCTGTAATTTGTCTCACCGGCAGGTGAGTGGCGCGCTCGGCGTCGGGCTCGGTACCATTACCCAATACCTGCAGCTCGCCGCGTCGGCTGGTTTGGACTGGGAGGTGGTCGAAGCCGCTATCCGAAGCGGAACTGGAAGCGCTGCTCGTCAACGGCATTGTTCCAACGACGGCCGCAGGCAAACTCATAGAGCCAGACTGTGCCTGGATCCACCGGGAATTGCGCTGCAAAGGCGTGACATTGCAGTTGTTGTGGGAAGAGTATGTCGCGGCGCATCCTGGCCAGCGGCCCTTGCGCTACACACAGTTCTGTCAGCGATACAAGGACTGGGCTCCGACGTTGAAGCGGTCGATGCCGCAGCAACATTACGCGGGCGAGAAGTTGTTCGCCGACTACGCTGGGCAAACGGTGCCCGTTCTCGATCGCAACGGCGGCGTTGCGTTCAAGGCGCACATCTTCGTCGCCGTGCTTGACGCATCGAACTACACGAACTACACATACGCGTGCGCCACGCGCTCCGAAGCGACGCCCGACTGGATCGGCGGCCTCATTGACGCGATGGAGTTCCATGGCGGCATGCCAAGGTTGCTCGTGCCCGACAACCCGAAGGGAGCGCTACGAACCCACGCTCGGCCTGACCACGCAGGACTTCGTGAGCCGTTACGGTACCGCGATGCTGCCCGCGCGCCCGCGTAAGCCGAAGGATAAGGCGAAGGTCGAAGTCGGCGTGCAGATCGTCGAACGCTGGATTCTCGCCCGCCTGCG